>JAZRNP010000291.1:0-2172 GCA_045648225.1 Victivallaceae bacterium
ACCCGCTGGAACATCATGTTGAAAAACACCTTGTCCCGGTTGTCGGCATCTCTGTGACGGTATCCGGCGAAGCGACCCTGACGGGCATGATAAACTCCTCCTTTGCTGTCGGCGGGCATCGGACTGAGGGAGAGCAGCAGCATTCCGCCGCCGATGGTGGTCCAATCTTCCTTGACTCCGACCATGCCGGTTCCGGCACCGTGAACGAGCAGAAAAGCCGGGAGCGATTTGGGTTTTGCGTTGGCCGGATAGGAAAGTTTTGCGTAACCGTCTTTGCCGTCGCCGCCCATGGGGAATATGACCTTGAAACCTTTGAGGGCTTTATTGGTGACCTTTTCCGGAGTGACGATGGCATCCATCGGACGTTTGTCGATATCGGCTTTGATCTTATCCCAGTAGGCGTTGAAATCTGCCGGACAGGGGAGGGCGGGAGAAACTTTTTCTTTGTCTACTGCGACACCGGCGGCTTTGCCGTTTTTGCGGGGCTGATTTTTGAGGGAGACCTTGCAGTAGACGGTGCCGGGATGATTGGAAATAATTTCGATTTTTGCATTTCCGGAATCATCGGTGGTCAAGTTCTTTTTTGCACGGATTTTGGCATTGCCTTCGATTTCGGCAATAAAAGCTTGTTTGGCAACATTTTTGCCGGAAACTTTGACGTTGAAAGTGATCTTTTCGCCGCATTTTGCTTCATTTCTGTCAGCTGTGATGGCGATGGATTCGGTGAATTTCTGCACCGCAGCGGCTGCCGGTTTGGCAACTTCCGTTCCAATGGCGGAACACATGACACTTGCGATGGCTGCAAAGAACAACAACTTTTTCATAAAACATAACTCCCTTAAATACTGTTTTTACAATATTTCCTATTAAAATAGCACCACTTATTTGAATTGTCAATCAATCACTTTTATTCTTTTTCAGTGCAGCTGCATTCCTCCGCAGACATCCGGGACTTGTGCACGTTTTTCTCTCCGGTAAAATTTTTGCAAGATCGCTTGAAATTACGCAGAAGCGGTATTATATTAAACTGTTTGATATTCTCTAATTAATTTTCAATAAAAAGAAAACAGTAAGAAGGAGGTAAAACCGTGAGTTTTAATCTGCTTGTTTTCATCAAACAGGTGCCGGATACCCAGAATATTTCCGGCGACGCCATGACACCGGAAGGCACTGTCAATCGTGCAGCTCTTCCGGCGATCTTCAACCCGGAAGACTTGAACGCTCTGGAGCTCGCTCTCCAGCTCAAGGACCGCTACAACGCCAACGTTACCGTTGCCACCATGGGTATGCCCGCCGCTGCCGAAGTGCTCCGTCAGGCTCTCTACCGCGGTGCCGACCGGGCTCTGCTGGTCACTGACCGCGCTCTCGCCGGTGCCGACACCCTCGCCACCAGTTATACTTTGAGCTGCGTGGTCAAGATGCTCGGCAATGTAGATCTCGTTCTCTGCGGCCGTCAGGCTATCGACGGTGATACCGCTCAGGTCGGTCCCCAGATCGCCGAAAAACTCAACGTCCCGCAGATCTGCTACGTTGAAGAGGTCATCAGCCTTGAAGCCGGTAAAATCACTGCCCGCCGTGCCATCGAAGGCGGCTACGAAGTGCTCTCTTCACCGCTCCCGGCTCTTCTGACTGTTATCGACTGCAACGAGCCGCGTCCGGAAAATGTCAAGCGCATCATGAAATTCAAACGCGCCCGCAGTGCCGGCGAGATCGCCATGGCCAACAAGGACGATGCCGCCAAAGCTGAAGCAATCAAAGCGGAACTTGCTTCCAAAGGTCTGCTTATTGAAGAATACAACGCCGCCGCCATCGGTGCCGATCCGGCCCGTATCGGTTTCACCGGTTCTCCGACCAAGGTCAAACAGGTGCAGAGCGTTATTCTCACCGCCGGAGATGCCAAAGAGGTTCCCGCAACCGCCGACGGCATCAGCGAACTTATGCATGAACTTATCAGCGATCATACTTTGGGGTAAGACTAATGGCTAATATTGGAAATGTTTGGGTCTTCATCGAGCAGGAGCAGGGGAAGATCGCCGGAGTCAGCTTGCAGCTGGTCTCCAAAGGACGTGAGTTGGCTGACCGTTTGGGCGTCAAACTCGAAGGTGTGCTGCTGGGAGATAATCTTGCCGGCTGTGTCGATACTCTTTATCACTACGGCTGTGACCGGGTGCT
>JAZRNP010000292.1:0-1974 GCA_045648225.1 Victivallaceae bacterium
ATACCACTGGTGGTGCGGCGCAAGCGCACGCACAGCCCTGCTTCGCAGGGAAGCGACACTTTCTTTTCTCGTGAAAACAGCCCGAAAACCGAACAAGGCACGACAGCGGAGTGCCGCGATATCTCGCTTTTCTTTGTTTTACTTTCTTTTCCCGTGAAAAGAAAGTAAATGGTGCTCTCAGTGCGATTCGAACGCACGACCTGCTCCTTAGGAGGGAGCTGCTCTGTCCAGCTGAGCTATGAGAGCGGATAAATTATTTGTATGCGGGCATTCCTCCCTGGATCTGCGGATGATAATTATTGCGTACGGGGGGAGCACCGACGGGACGGAGACGCAGATTAAAGGAATTTTCGGCGTCGAGATCATAGACGGTGATCATGCCGTTACGGCGATAAAAATCGAAATGGAAATCCCATTTGCGGGCGAGTTCCCTGGGCATTTTGAACTTGATATGTCCATCATCTTCGATTTCGAATTTTCCTGCCCAGTCCCAGTAGGTATTCTGGGAGGGGTCTTCGGAGGGTTCCCGCACCCGGATAAAGATCAGGTCATCGTAGATGGCGGCGAAATCCTCTCTGCCGGGGAGTGCAGTTTCATACTTACCGTTGTCGAGGGTAAGCTGTTCACATCCGGAAAACAGCATTGCGCTGACGGAGAGAATCAATGCGGTAAATTTACAGAGAGAATATTTCATAGCCGTCTCCTTGATTAGAATTATATCACGATGTTGATCAACCGGCCGGGAACATAGATGACCTTGCGGGGTTCTTTTCCGGCGACGGCGGCGATAACAGCTTCATTTTGCAGAGCGATCGCTTTTGCATCATCGGCGGAGCAATCGACCGGCATCATAATACGGGCTTTGGGTTTACCGAGGACCTGGACGAGGACTTCGACTTCGCTGAGGACGAGATATTTTTCGTCATACTGCGGCCACGGGACATAGGTGATGGAATCATTATGTCCGAGATACTGCCAGAGTTCTTCGCCGAGGTGAGGTGCGAACGGAGCGAGCATCTGGGTGAAGATTTCTGCGGCATACTTGGGAAGAGTTTCGCATTTAGCCAAATCGTTGAGGCAGACCATGAGTGCGCTGATGGCGGTATTGAAGCCGAAAGAATCCAGATCGTTGGAAACTTTTTTCAGCGTGGCGTGGATGGTCCGCATCAGATCCCGGGAGGGTTCCTGATTGGAAATCGGGGTCTGGGTGATGATGCGGTATGCGCGTTTGAGGAAGCGGTGAACGCCTTCGACACCGGTGGTATTCCAGGGTTTGGTGGCTTCGAGCGGTCCCATGAACATCTCATAGAGCCGCATACTGTCTGCGCCGTAGGCGGCGATAACATCGTCGGGGTTGACGACATTGCGGAGGCTCTTGGACATTTTGGCGGGGAATTCGACCAGTTTGGCACCATCGGCTTTACGGATGGGGCCGTTGGGGGTGAATTCGACCTGATCGGTGGGAACGAGCACGCCTCTGGGATCTTTGTAACTGATACCGAGGATCATGCCCTGATTGACGAGTTTCTGGAACGGTTCTTTGGTGGAAACGTAACCGAGATCAAAGAGGACCTTGTGCCAGAATCGGGCGTAGAGCAGGTGCAGAACGGCGTGTTCGGCACCGCCGACATAGAGGTCGACCGGCATCCAGTATTTTTCGACTTCCTTATCCCATGCAGCGGAATCATTTTTGGGATCAAGATAACGCAGATAGTACCAGCAGGAACCGGCCCACTGGGGCATGGTATTGGTTTCGCGGCGACCGCGGCGACCGGTTTTGGGGTCGGTGTAGTTGAGCCAGTCGGTGGCTTTGGAAAGCGGCGGTTCACCGGTGGCGGCGGGTTTGAAGTCGGGCATTTCGGGGAGCTGAACCGGGAGTTCTGCTTCATCGACGAGTTCAACGGAACCATCTTCGTAGTGGATGATGGGGAACGGTTCGCCCCAGTACCGCTGGCGGCTGAAGAGCCAGTCCCG
>JAZRNP010000293.1:0-1429 GCA_045648225.1 Victivallaceae bacterium
CGCATTCTGGACAAGACGATCGATTTCAAAAATCTGCAGCTGCAGCCGTCTGAGCCGGAATTTGAGGAGTTCAGCTTCTGGCCGATGGGACTGCACCCTGCCCTCGCCACTGCCAGCCGTCGTCATTTGCCCTGTTATATGCTTCACACCACCGATGCCACGGCGGATGTGGTTCGGGCCAATTTGGATAAATCTCCCATGTACAGCGGTGTGATCAAAGGAATCGGCACCCGGTACTGTCCGAGTTTTGAAGATAAAATTGTCCGTTTCCCGCAGCATCCCTATCATCTGCTCTTTCTGGAGCCGGAAGGTGCAGATACCGGGGAATATTACCTCAACGGCTTTTCCAGCAGCCTGCCCCCTGAAGTTCAACGAAAAATGGTCAATACCCTGCCCGGCTTGGAAAACGCTGTGATTTCCCGTTATGCCTATGCTATTGAATATGACTTCATCCCGCCGGAGCAGACCGAGCGTTCCCTGCGCAATAAGCGGTGGAAAAATCTGTTCACAGCCGGACAGATCAATGGTACCAGCGGTTACGAAGAGGCTGCCGGACAAGGCTTGATCGCCGGTATGAATGCTGCCCGTTGCGTGCAGGGCAAAGAACCGGTGTTCCCTGGACGCAATCGCAGTTATATCGGAGTTATGCTGGATGATCTTTCGACTAAAGAGATCGTCGAACCCTATCGTTTGTTCACCAGTCGCGCCGAATACCGCCTTACTTTGCGGCAGGAAAATGCCGATTTGCGACTCTGCCGTCTCGCTCACGAGTGGGGGATTCTGCCGGAAGATAAATTTCAGGCATTTCTCCAGTATGAAAAGATGCTCAATCAGGCTAAGTCGCATTGCAAATCAAGTAAAGTCGCCGGAGGTAAAACAAAATTTGATCTGCTCCGGGATTTGCCGGTGGACGCCCCCCTGCCCCGCAGCACAGAGTTTGAAATCGCACTGCCGGACACCAGAATCGGCCGCCGGGTATGGCGTGAACTGCTCATTGAAGCCAGATATGATGGTTATTTGCAGCGTGAACAAATTGAGATCGATCGGCTGCAGAAAATAGAAGGCCAGGATATCCCGGCCGACTTTGATTACTCCGCAGTTCGGGGATTGTGCAATGAATCCCGGCAGAAACTGTTGAAAATCCGTCCGGCAACCCTCGGACAAGCCGGTCGCATTGACGGCGTAACTCCGGCGGATATCGCTCTGCTTCAGGTGCAATTAAAGAAAAACAAAGGTTGATCCGCAGAATATGCAACGGCAGTTTTGGAAAAAATTTTCTGCAAACCGTAGCGGCGTTGCCGCTTTGGCCATTGTGATGCTGTTTGGTTTTGCGGCGATAGCTGTCGAAGTTTATTCGGTTTACTGTGAAGCTTCCGGAACTACGCCGGTGTATCTGCGTTCTGAACCGGATAATTGTTATGCCCCCCCC
>JAZRNP010000294.1:0-1754 GCA_045648225.1 Victivallaceae bacterium
CTGCATCGTCCCCCGGATCGTTCCGGTGGTGGAAGCGATGGCGGCACTGGTTCTGGCTGATTGCGCCCTGCGCCAAAGATGTACAAAACTGAGCTGAATCATGTCTGAAAAAAAACAACTTTCATATGCTGCAAAATTGTGGCTGCTTTTTTTCACCTTTGCCAAAATTGCGGCATTGGTGGTGGGCGGCGGTCTGGCGATGCTCCCGGTGATTGAAGAAGCATTTTCCGTAAAAAAGAAGCTGCTCACCAAAGATGAAATTCTGGATATGGTGACCTTGACCCAGACTGTTCCGGGGATCATAGCTGCCAACTCGGCCGTTTATATCGGAACCAAGATCGCCGGTTTTGCCGGTGCTCTCTGTGCTCTTGCCGGAGCGATATTCCCATCCTTTACGGTTATCGTTATTATCGCATGGCTCTTTCCGGAATTGTCTCCGGACAACCGTTTTTACCTTGGTGCTTTCGCCGGAGTGCGGGCCGGAGTTACCGGACTGATCATCGTCACCGCCTGCAAAATGGTAAAAAAAGGTGCGGCAGGAATCGTTGAAGCTATTCTGATTGCGGTATTTTTCCTGCTGGCTCTGCTGAAAGTCCATCCGGCGGCAATCATTGTCAGCGGCATGATCTTCGGAATCATTTATACCACGACCATCCGTCACCGACTGATGAAACAGGAGAAAAAATCATGAGCTGCCTGATACTGTTTTATCAATTTGCCAAGTTCGGATTGTTGTGTTTCGGCGGCGGATATATGCTCATTCCGCTCTTTATCGCTGAATTTGTCGGCAGCGGCAAACTGCTCACTCCGGAACGCTTCGGCAATCTGGTCTCAATTTCTCAAGTCACCCCCGGCCCCGTGGGAATCAATACTGCAACCTTTATCGGATTCATTCAGAATCATTTCTGGGGTGCTCTGGCGGCGACCTGCGGTCTGGTCTTCCCGACTCTGTTTCTGGCAGGATTTGCGGTTTCTCTGATCAAACGCTATCAGGGAACACGTTTTGTTAAAGGGCTGCTCTACGGAGCGCGGCTGGCGGCAGTGGCACTGATCTGCTACGCCGTGACCGTCTTCCTCGAATTATCGGTCTTTCCAGCCGGAATGCCGTGGAAATTCATCTCCTCGGGATTTGAAAACTTCCGCTTCTCATTCTCCGGAACCATCATCACCGCCCTCTCCTGCCTGGCAATTTCCCGATTCAAACTCGGAACCACCTACGTCATCATCGGTTCCGCCATCCTTGGCGCACTGCTCTTTCCGTTTATCGGATAAGATCTTGGGAAAGGGGAAAAACTTTTTTTCATGAGAAAAAAAGTTTTTCCCCTCTCCCAAACCCTCACCCTTTTTCAAAAAAAGCAGGGTGTTTTTTGTTTCTTGTTCAATTACAGCTTACTGGACATAAAGAGATAGATACAAGTATTTATCACATCCGAACTCGCAAAGCGAGCTCTTCACGTTTGCCGAACGGCAAACTCTTCACATTGCAACGCAATTCTTAACGACGGATAAATTCCGTCTCTTCACATCTCAACGCCCTCACCCTTTTTCAAAAAAAGCAGGGTGTTTTTTTACAGCTCACCGGACGCAAAGAGATAAATACAAGTATTTATCACATCCAAACTCGATCAGCGAGCACTTCTTAACGACGGATAAAATCCGTCTCTTCACATCTCAACGCCGGCAGGGAAACTACTTTCCCAGCAAATCTGTCCGGTAAAAAGGAAAAAATACCCCGCTTTTTTTGAAAGGGGATA
>JAZRNP010000295.1:0-10496 GCA_045648225.1 Victivallaceae bacterium
CGAATGCATCCAGAATCACCGAAACCGTTTCCACGCCGTCCGTCGCCATCGCCATAACTCCGTCAACATCGCCGACAAATCGGATAGAACGGTACAGCTCCACCGGACTTGTCTGGCACACCACCTTGCCCAGCACCCGCAGGGCATCATTCAAAACACGCTTTTCAATTCTCATATAAACCTCCTGTTTGGTTAGAGTTACAAAAACAGTTCAGCCCCACCGATCAAAAGACCGATGAGGCTGAATTTCTCAGAGGTAATATATAAGTGAATTTGGATGAATGTCAATAAAAAATTAATAAATGCTATTTATTTTTACGACGAATTCCTGACATAAATCCATGCTTCATATCTGATGAAACAGCATTTCGTGTAACCCTTGATTGAAATGCTTCGGTTTGACCGACAGCTTGAAAAATTGATATGATAAGAGCAACGAATATAACCGAAGCTATACTGGCAGATATTCCTTTTATAAATAAACGGTACTCTGATGCCATATCAAGCTCTCGAATAAATGGAGCAATAAATTTTATTGCAATCATTATTAAAAAAAGCAATAATGATTCGAACATCGGCCTCAATAATCGATCTGCTTCTTGTGAAATATCAGATACTTTCTCCTTTTTTCCAGACTCATTTAACGACTTCTCTAAAATACCCGGATACAAAATACTGACCCATAGACCGAATACTCCGAATAAAATACCAGATGCGGTCAACAATGTTTCATAAATATTCATGTGTGTCTCAAATGAGATTTGACGGCCATATTGAAAACAAAATAACGCAAACACTATAGCAAATAAAATTTTAATAAAACCAATACACATTTTATTCCTCACTGTGAATAATCGCTAAAATTATTTCACGACGTCTCTGAAGCTCTTTCAATAACTTATCAGCAGGAACAAGTACTTCTTTTCCTGAATAATGAACATCTAATTCGAATTCATCACTCGCAATGGATTGTCTCAGCCAGTAAGGTTGAGGGTGTCCAGCCAGAGTGAAACCGACATCTCCCGCGGGATATGTTTCTGAATCAATTTTCCATTGTGATATTATATCTTCCAGCTCATCTGCAGTTGGTGTCATTTCAAGTTCAATGGATACTTTGTTTTCCATTGTACAAGAATTTGTTTTTGACTTACCTGTTACAAAACGATAAAAACTTTGCCAATAAGTCACAGTTTCATTACGCTCAACTTTAAATTTATCTTTTTTGATGAGTTTTCTTATGGATTCTCGATTTTCTCTAATAAATTCAATCTCGCCAGGTTGTTTGTACAACATTGATGAAAAACGTGGAATAAACTTATCATACTCTTCTTCGGAACAACCATAGCCTACAATTTTATTTTCACCATTGACTTCATCATAAACAACATATTTCGATACCTTAGCTAAAAATTCATTCAAATAAGCATCTAAATTTTCACGTCCATTAAGTCTTGTATTAAATTGTACTGTCGCAAATATGTTTTTGCTCGGAATAAACCAAAAAAATGCAGGATATCCAGGAATAAATCCTTTCGGAGGTTCTGCGGTTTCTACCGTTGCATTACCAGTTTCTCCAAGTCCATCGATAGATGCCATTTTACCACCAACATCGGCATTTTCATTCCATGTTGTCACTAAATATTCACCTGAGTTGAACTCTACGGAATAACAAAAGGTTCTCAATAAATTGCTGTCAGTATTGTTTGGATCAATATTGTATGTTTGAGTCTCATTCAATGCTTTGCCTGTTATCCACGTTTTCAAATTTTCCAAAATGTCAGCAATACCCCCAAATTGAAAAATCGAGTGATCGTAATATCCACACTGGTTAATTTTATAGAATCGAACTCTTGCTTTCATACCACTTCCCTTTGTTGAATATTAAAATAAAAGTCAATTGCATTTCAACAATGTTTACCTGAACTCTACTTTGAATTTTCCTTCTGCTTGTTTAGACCAAACAGCTTTCTTCGGGGTAAATACACCGTCGGAACGTTTTAACCCAAAGTGTTTGTACATTTGAGCGATACCTCCAACATATTTTCTATCTGCTGAAAGATTAAATGTTTTGCAAGGCAAGTCACCAAACTGGATTTCTATAGTGGAGACATTTTCAGGCAACATATCTCTGATGGCACGCGGTAAAACCAAAATGTATGCCCGGATGTCATTTTGCGTGACGGTACGTTCCACTTCAAAAGTTGGTTCGGACTCTGCTTGGGGCTCATTTCTCATAATGTTATCAAGAGCACTTTGACTGAATACAGGCTTGAATATAAATCCTATTTCATTATCTATACAACTGCGAACCAGTTCTTCTCCATCCACGACAATAATCGGTCTGGCGGGATCAACATTTTTTGCATCTGCTTTAGCTTGATCTGAAACTTTACCGGTCGTAATAAAAATACCGGTGCCACTGCTGAATGATCCACGCAATTCACGAATAAATTTGGGAGGAGTACAGAGCTCCGGAACATGTCTTTTTGCTTGAATAAAATAAGGTTGATCAATCGCATTGGATAAACCACCAAGACCTTTACGAACAGCAGACAGGTCAATACCTCCGTCTCCAGATCTTCTGGTCACAACAATTTCTTCCAAGCCTATTCTTTCCAAATAGGTCTTCAAAAAATCTTCAAATTTGTAACCGGTCTCAAAATAAGAGTAAAACTTATGGATATTTTCTTTACATTCATTTTCAGATAATTCAATGCTTCTTCTCATCAACTACCTCATTGTCACTTGCTTTCTTCGTTAAACAATTCCATTTGTTTGTCGAAGTCGGATTTAAAAAGACGGTCCTGAATGATCCGGTACTTTTCAAATTCGTTTTCAGCGTGTTCTTTGGCGATTTCTGCCGAAATCTGGCCAGCATCTTTCAGGATTTCCATATCATCAGCTATCAGGATACGGTCAAGGTGCTTTGCCCAGTCTGCCATAGTCATGGGAATTTTACGTTTGGCACGGCGTTCTGCCAAATCCAAATAGGCGTTAACGATCCGCCCCAAGTCTTCAAGTTCGGATTCGTTGAGATAGTTTTTGGCAATGGAAACATCGGTTTTGACGATCTTACCGTCAGGGGCATTCTCCCAAGTGGTCAAGCCCATATGTTCTTTGTCAGCATCGGCACGCTCATAGATCAGTTCGGCGGCAGTATGACCGTGAACCGCATAATGGAGCTTATTCTGCACTTTGGCAAAGAACTCAATGGTCGTCGGAGCATTGGGGTTGTAGTCCATACTGGTAGCATAAATATCGGTAATCTTCTGGTAGAAGCGGCGTTCACTCAAGCGGATTTCACGGATTTCAGCCAGCAAATGTTCAAAGTAGTCCTCATTGAGAAATGTTCCGTTTTCCATCCGCTTACGATCGATCACATAGCCCCGGATCGCAAAGTCCCGCAGAACAGCAGTTGACCATTGCCGAAACTCGGTAGCCCGCTTGCTGTTGACCCGGTATCCGACCGCGATGATCATATCAAGATTGTAGTATTCAAGATTACGGTTTACCTGACGATTTCCCTCTTTGCGAACTGTTAAGAAATTCTTAAGAGTTGCCTCCGTTTCAAGTTCCTTGTCCTCGTAAATGCTTTTGATATGCATACTTATATTAGGAACGGAAGTTTGAAACAACTCGGCAATAAGCTGCTGAGTCAGCCATAAAGTATTGTCCTCAAAACAAACTTCAATGGAATTCCCTTCGTTTTGAGAAGCAAAAGTCAAAAATTCAGTCGTGCTGTTACGCATTTGCAGTTTTTTAGTCATTGGCAATACCTAATTTCATAATCTGGAATGGTCGATGTCTCCGCCTTGTTCGACAATGAAGAGTCCGGCTATATGCAGATCACTTTGCAATATAATCCGTTTTCAGCATAGCCGGCAATCCGCTCTTGACCAATAAAGCATATTAGTTTTGGGATATGTTCACTGTAAGACTCTCTGCCAAACGCTCGAAATGATAGTTTACTCACAATTACTTATTTTCATATTCTTGTATCCATTCCCATGCTTTTTTAGGTAACCAACCATTACGTGGCTGCTTAGTAACATCTACAATAATAAAAGAATCGTTATTATCTATAGCACTTTTTATTCTCATCTGCCATGCTTCAATACCATCACTTGTATAAATCAACCATGTTGATTCTAAATAATGCCACCAAGACTCCGCTGTTTTTAATATTGCGTATAAATCATCGTAGTTCCTATTGGGAGCTTTAAGGTCATAAGAAATCAGATATATCATTTTTCACCTCCGCAACGTTCTCTGAAATATTTTTTATCAACAGTTCTTATTTTAAATTTTTGAGGGTTATCAAGATCATTCCATGTACATTTAGGAGCTAAAAATATTTCTAAATAATGAGAATGTGGTGAAATATTATCAGCATAGGTTTTTATTTCGAACATATATGTTCCTGGTAAAAATGTATAAGTACAGTTATTGTTCGCGAAACTTAGCACTATAGATATACTACTTGAGTTTATGTTAATATTACTAGAATTCATATCTTCATTTGCATCTAAACGGTCTTTTATTGTCAACAAATGTACATATGAAGACATATTTTGCCCTATGTTGGAGGCAACTTCTGTATGTCCTATCCAAGACAACGAAGCAGAAAAGAAGTTCTTTCCAATATCCCAAGAGTTTCCATCACTACGCTGCTTATAAAGTTCATCTACAAGCAATTGACAATTGGTAGCAACAGCTTTTCCACTGTTTAATATTTTGATACGATATTCTTTTTTTTGGCTTGCGTCTCGATTGGATGAACTATGATTGTTTTCAAATAAAATTTCTGGATTGTCAAGTCTTAAATCAATGGACAATTTAGGTTTTAGAATCCAAGCTCGGATCCGACTTCCAAATATTCCTACAATAACCGCCCCGATAGTACCTATCGCGACAAAGCAATTTGCTACTACTGATAATTCGTTATGATGTTTAGTTATAAAATCCCACATATTTCTCCTTTCAATGAGCTTTATCCTTACATATTGATGTATTATTTATTGCTTACTAATTTGAGAATATTTCTTCAAGTCTTCTTTTATGTAATATTTAGCATTGAGACTGTCAAGCAAAGCAACGACATCAACATAAAATTTATGCCAATCGACTTGATCTTCAACTTCTTTCATATGATTAAGTTTACCGACTTTCCAGAAGTCAACATACGGAGCAGCTCTACGAATAACAGCCAGAGCTTCTTCTGGATCAATAACAGGCTCAAGACTTACCCAAGTGCGAATTCCTGCTTCGTGAGCTTCCTTTAGAATTTGAAATCGCTCTTCAACCGGTGCAGCATTGGGTTCCCACTCCTGACGCAAAGCATCATTAACGAAACAGACGGTAACGCCCAATTCTACTTTAGCGGCTTTGATAATGTCGAAATCTCGCTTGACAAGTTCGTAAGCACCTTTGGTCAGAATTTTACTCTTTAACCCAAACTGTTGAACTATCCTCAATATACGACGGGTAATCTTATATCGTTCTTCTATCGGCTGATAAGGATCACTCAAGAAACTAAACAAGATGGGGCGTTTGTCATTGTTTTCGTACATGCGTTCAGCATCACTGCGAAATGCCTCTACAACTTTATCTCTGATCGCGACATCGGGAGAATGCCAGTCTTCCATCTTCTTCCGCATACAACCGGGAGCAAAGCAGTACTTGCAGCCATGGGTACATCCCATGTACCAATTGCACGCCAATTCTGAATATTCTTTAGCCCGTCCTTTTGGCTCATAAACAACTTTCATGGAGTTTCTCCTTCTTCGGCATACTTTATTTCTTCAGAAGGTTTTCTTTTCCATGCATCATAAGAGATAAGCAATTTGTTTGTTATAAATCCTTCTTTGTATAATTTGTCAGTTACAGGACGCACAAACTGTGGCAACATTCCATTTTTCAAGCCGACTCCATATAACCACTTATTTGTCTTAAGAGGTTTAGTCCTTAAAAACTCTTCCAGTTCTCGTTGAAACTCTTGTATCCGAGTCGGGATTTTGAATTCCTCAAACAAACTGTCTTCTCCTGGTCTAAAACCATCTTTATCAATATCAAAGTTTGCAAATCCACCTAATTTCCACGCTGCTCTCAAGAACTTTTCAATGCCAGCAGGATGATGGGACCCAAATATAAGACCATAAACATTGGCACCCTTTTTAATAGAGAAGTCTCCTAAGAAATAACTGGTTCGCATATGCTCAGGTAGCCAATAGTTTTCATAAGCCCTGCTCAATATTTGTAACGCATTATTCCCATTCATTTTGTCTTTTTCTTCTTGAGAAAGAGGCGGGATGCATTTGACTACTGACTCGATATACTTAAAACGATTAGCAGCAGAAGCCGCAAGATAGAACATAAAATCTGTTTTTTGCAAACAAACTAAGGATTTAAAGGTCTCTTCCGAAACTTCTTTTAGACCATACTGATCAATAAAGATGAAGTTTGCGGTTCTGCTTGCACGCATACTCGCCAAATATTGTGGAAACAAAGAGGCAAAATCAGAATTTGTTGTTATGACTTTTATATTTGGAATTTGTTTCTCTATATTTGCCGCCACACTCTGCAGCATTTGAAATTTCTCTGAATCAAGTTCATTCAGATACAATGTTATCGTTTTATCCAGAGACTTTGTTTCGCAGTGTTTTGCGATAGCTGCCCTTAACTCTTCCGCTGCTAATAAGGGACTTCCATCATTTCCGAATCCATCTGATCCAGGTCCCGCAAAAAAATCAAATATCTGAATCGAATCTACCCAAGGACTATTGAGAAAGGTAGGAATCCATGTACGCAAATACAATTTGTATAAATCCAATTTACAAAGGGTACCTTCGTCAAACGGTTCATTATGAAAATTTTTATTATGAGCCATACTGCTTCGCTCCATTGGTTTGATTGCTGGGATAATATACCACATTAACGCTATTTTTCAATCAAAGATTCCAATATTTGTCAACCTTTGGTTGACACCAGAAAGCGTCTTGAAGGGAGTTGCCCAGCCCACATGAGAATCTGATGGGTTTGAAGGTGTACTCCCCATTGATTTATTATAGTTTTTACGCTTAGATTAAAGTCGATTGAAAGTGTTAAGAAATTCTTAACGGTTGGAATATATTTATTCTGCAAATTTTCTCCATGATATAAATATGACAGGCGTTTTTACGCTGAAAATTTAATCTATGGAGGTTTGATTATGGATAAATCTAATATCGTTTTGATGATGACGGATCGCTACTTGGAACGCTACGGGAAAGCTTTGATTGGGATTTATTATTTGCCACCGATGACGGAAAATTGGAAGTTCCCGGTGTTTATGAATTCACTGCTGGTTACGCTGCGCCGTATGGATCTTATGCCGGGTTACACCTGGTTTATGGATGCCGATGAAGGTCACTATCTCATTCTTTGGCTCAATGGATATTTTCGGAATGATTTATCTGGGATCAATCCGACAATCAACCGGCTGTGGCAGATCCATTCAGCATTACCGATCAACATTATTGATTGCGTTGTAATTTCATCAGAAGCTCCGGAATACGGGAAAAGCCTATTAAGTCAATTTCTCTATTCACACGGATTGAGCCATTCGATTACAGCGAACTGGCATCAGCGCACTTTCGGAACATCCAGATTGCGGTGATTACTTCTTCTTTAGAAAGCAGGAAAGATTCTGCGCGGTGGTCATGCAGCCGTAATGTTGCAGTTCGGCTGCAATTTCACGAAGCGTCATGCCTTGGATTTGCCACGCTTTGATCTGCTCAGCAAAAGGAACGAGTTTACTGCGCCCGGGACCATTCTGGTAACTTTTGTTTGAACGCTTGGGTTTTGCCATATATTCAGCAAAAATCTGGGCGGGACTGGCATGCCACAGTTTGGTTTCCTCCCGTTCCAAAAGCCGGTACGCTTTTGAAGTGTAAAAAGTCAGCAACGCTTGTTTGAGTGCCATGTTGCGCTCGTTTCGCAGCATGGTAGTAAGTTTTGCCGCTTTAGGCGGGATGAGGTTGTAAAGATTTTTCTGTGTTACTTGCATGGCACACTCTCCGTTGCAGCGTATTCCAGAAACAACAGCGATTTGGCGGTATGGAACAATATCTGATCTGCCAGCACGTATGTTTTCAGTTTTTTGATAACCGTTTCCCGGTCAGCCAGACCATCTTCCAGCATATTCAAACAGACATAAACCCGATCATTGGCAACGGGGCCGCGAACCAGATCGAATTCGTGTTCAAAGTCAACATCTTTACGGTTTGCCAAAACAAAATCCAGCCAAACTTCATCGGCGTTTTCAAAACTCTTTATCTGCAGTTCCGGATGAGCAAACAGATGATCAGATACATCAAACACGGTAACGACACCGGAAAATTGGTTTTCCTGCATCGCCCGGATTTGTGCCCAGCGGCGGGCTTGTTCCAAACTGCTGGTGGTATAAAATCCACGTCCGAAGTCTCCCACTCTTGAGGAGGTAAGGATCTTCGGATTTTTTACTTCAAGGTGGCTGCCGTGATAGAGTTTCATTTATTCCCCCGTTTGCTTAAAAAACGTTCGATTTCCGCAAGGAGTTGTTCTTTACCGAGAGTATGCAGCAAGTCGTAATTTTCCAACAAAAAATCCAGAGTGCTGGTTTCTTCAAAATATTCTGCAACTTTCGCTCCGGAAACTCCGAGTTTGGTTTTATACGCTTCAATTCCAAACGAAAGAAATTCTGCTTTCATCTCATCAATATTCATTTGCACCTCACTTTTTCCGAAACTTAATATAATTTGTTTTCTTGATTTGTCAAGTAAAAAATCAACTCTTGTCAACTCTTTTGCAGCAAATTTATTTTGCATTGCTTGTATTTGTAAAATGACAATTATGTGGTAATCAGGCTATCTTGATTACTTCACAAAGTAACCGCCGTTTTTGGGGGCTCCCCGGAATTCGATCAACTCTTTTTCCCGCAATTGCCGCAAATAACGTTCCACGGTAGGTCGGCTCTTTTGCATTTGCTTCATCAATTCCGGAACCCGTAAGCCGGGATCATTTTTCAGAATTTGCAGCAATTTCTCACAATCGGAGGTCAATGGCGTTTCGGCAGCCGCAGCGACATCGTCTCCCAGCAATCGAAGCAATTCCCGCAGTGTGTCGATTTCCCGATCTACGATGAAATCAATAAATTTTTCCGGAGTCCGGTGGGCAACTTCCAAGAGA
Source organism: Victivallaceae bacterium (assembly GCA_045648225.1). Classification (GTDB taxonomy): domain Bacteria; phylum Verrucomicrobiota; class Lentisphaeria; order Victivallales; family Victivallaceae; genus UBA1784. The sequence continues at coordinate 9,205 of JAZRNP010000295.1, forward strand.
GTGATATATTCAGAACGCAGAATCGGCGGAATGATCGCAACCGGATAACCGTGCCGGATCAGAATCAAATTCATCAGCAGTCTTGCAACTCTGCCATTCCCGTCAATAAAAGGATGGATAAAAACAAAGCGCTTATGCACTTCAGCGGCAAGTGTTACCGGATGCAGCTTATTCTCATTTTTATTCAGCCATGCAATAAACTCATCCATTAATGCCTCGATTTTTTCCGGTGCTGGCAATGGATAGCGGCTGCCGCTGATAAAAACTTTCACGCTCCGGAATTTTCCTGATTGCTCCGGATTTATCCGTTTGTAAAAAAGTTCGTGCAGTTTGAGAATATCGTTGATTTCCAAATCTTTATCAACTGCCATACCGTGAATATAATCGTATGCGTCAGCGTGTCCCAACGCTTCGTATACATCGTGCAAAGGTTTGCCATGAACCGTAAGCCCATCTTCAATAATAACTTTGGTTTCGGACTCGGTCAGGCTGTTGCCCTCCAATGCGTTGCTCGACCAGGTCAAGCCCACCCGGTAATAGTTACGCAACGAAGCCAATGTTTCCGGCGGAAAAGGGCGGAAGCGGTCAAGTCCGGCTTTCAAATTATCGCACAAAACGGTTTTACTCATAGAAAATACTCCATCATTACTCCATCACGAATTAATATAATCCATGATGGAGTATTTTTCAAATACGATTTGACAAACTGGTGGGCAAACTGTATATTAGAGGCAGGTTGTTTTGAGAATTGAAAGCCGTTATGGTAATATATGGTAACGGATGGTAATGAAATCCATGAAAAATGGTTGGTATCCGGAAAAGGGAACCGTTTGAAATGTTTGCCGGATCTTTTGGAGAATAAACCGCAAAGGCATTGCCATTTTTTACCATAAAGAGGATCGGATTGCCATTTTTTGCCGTTTGAAGGATGTTTTTTGTTTTACAGGCGATTGAGTCAAATCAGACATTTTTCAGCGTAAAAATGGCAAGTTACAGCAAATTTGAGCGACAAATAAAAACATCGGGCGCTCCCATCTGTTCCACCAGGCTTCACAAAGGCAACCAAAGAAATTTGGTTGCCTTTTTTACGCCCGGACAAGCCGTCGGCACGATCTTTATAAACTTTCCCGCAGTTGTAAATATTTGCAGATGATGATATATTACCTCTGCATCAGCATATCAAGCGATCGCTTTGAATATGGGGGGTAATATGAAAAAAAGTTTGCAGATCGGTTGGCTTTTTCTGATCACCGTCAGCTGTTTTGGCAATGCGGGAGTTTTCCGGGGCAGCG
>JAZRNP010000296.1:0-4155 GCA_045648225.1 Victivallaceae bacterium
TCCTAAGACCGCTTGGCCTCCGACTTGATGTTGATGCGGCGACCCTTCCAGCTGCAAGTGGTTGCAGCGGAGGTAATGGTGATGCCGCGTTCCTGTTCCTGTGCCATCCAGTCCATGGTGGCGGTACCTTCGTGGGTATCACCAATCTTGTAGTTTACACCGGTGTAGTACAGAATACGTTCGGTAAGAGTGGTCTTACCGGCATCGATGTGAGCCATGATACCGATATTACGCACCTGACGAAGCGGCACAATCCGGTTCGGAGACTCTGCAAAAACTTTGTCGTTCATAATAAGAGCTGCTCCAGATTACCAGCGGAAGTGAGCGAACGCCTTGTTCGCCTGCGCCATTTTGAAGGTGTCTTCTTTTTTCTTCACAGAAGCACCGGTGTTTTCGAAAGCATCCAACAGTTCGCCGGCAAGGGACTCAACCATGGATTTGCCTTTGCGGCCGCGGGAATAGGTGGTGATCCAGCGCATGGCGAGAGCAACCTGACGTTCCGGATCGACATCGATGGGGACCTGATAGGTGGCACCACCGACGCGACGGCTCTTGACTTCAACTTTGGGTTTGACATTTTCCAGAGCCTGGGTAAAGATATCGATAGCCGGCATTTCCGGTTTTTTGGCTTCCATCAATTCAAAAGCACTGTAAACGATACCCTGGGCAGTGGATTTTTTTCCGCGGGTCATAATGGTATTGATCAACCGGGCGACCAGCAAACTGTTGTACTTCACATCGGGAGTCAACTCCCGCTTGACGACTCTACGTCTTCTCATAGCATGAAAACTCCCGTATTACTTTTTCTTCTTAGCGGCATTTTCGGCGCCGGGTTTCGGACGTTTGGCACCGTATTTGGAACGTCCCTGGCGACGTTTGTCGACACCGAGGCTGTCCAAGGAACCGCGCACGATGTGATAACGAACACCGGGAAGGTCACGAACACGACCGCCCTTGACCAAAACGACGGAGTGTTCCTGAAGGTTGTGTCCCTCACCACCGATGTAAGCGGTAACTTCCTGACCGTTGGTAAGACGCACACGGGCGATCTTGCGCAAAGCGGAGTTCGGCTTTTTCGGGGTACGGGTGGTCACCTGCAAACAGACACCACGGCGCTGCGGGCAGGCGGTCAACGCCTTTGATTTGCTTTTCTTTTCTTTCTCTTCGCGTCCGAGACGCACCAGCTGATTGATAGTCGGCATGGCAATTTCCTGATTTTTTTTACTCTACAATTTATATAAAAAACATCTATGAATCAAACACAACACATCGACGGATTTATAAAATAGCACGAAAACGTGCTATTTTCAAATCCGATATTGAAATTTCGTTCAAAAAACTTCAATTTTCATCGATTCCGGCATCAGTTTCGCCGAATCCGTCGAGTTCTTCCGTATCAAAAACCACTTCAGTGGTCTCTTCGGGCATCTCGTCTTCGGCACCATCAGCATCCCGCCATTCAGCAGCGACATCGTCATAGGAACGGGGAGCATCCTGAGCCGGAAGTTCCGGTTCGATCTCGGTTCCGAGATATTTCAGACGGATGTTCTGCAGCTTGGCAGCACCGGTACCGGCGGGGATCAAATGTCCGGTAATGACATTTTCCTTGAATCCCGCCAGACGGTCGACTTTACCCATCGTGGCAGCTTCAGTAAGGATACGGGTGGTATCCTGGAAGCTGGCCGCCGAAATGAAACTCTCGGTTTCCAATGCGGCTTTGGTGATACCCAGCAGCACCGGTTCGGCTTCCGCCGGACGCTCGCCACGGGCACTGACCTCGCGGTTGACCCGGTTGAACTCCACCCGGTCAGGCTGTTCGCCGACCAGATACGGGGTCTGTCCCGGATCGGTGATACGCACTTTCTGCATCATCTGACGGATGATGATCTCAACGTGTTTGTCGTTGATCTCCACACCCTGGGCGCGGTATACCAACTGGATCTCATCGACCAGGTGGCGCTGCAACTCATGAATACCGCAAACCTCCAACAGCGCATGGGGGACAATGGAGCCTTCGGTGAGCTTCTGACCTTTATGGACGAAGTCGCCTTTGCTCACCGCCAAATGCTTATGCAGCGGAATGGCGTTGTGTTCTTCGGTCATGCCGGACACCGGGTCCTTGATGACCAATTGCCGTTTGCCCCGGGCCAGTTTATCGACTTCAACAAAACCATCGATCTTGGCAATTTCAGCTACATCCTTGGGCATACGGGCTTCAAACAATTCAGCAATACGCGGCAAACCGCCGGTAATGTCCTTGTTTTTAGCAGACTGACGGGGCACTCGGGCGACGACCATACCCGGAGAAACTTTGGCTCCGTTTTTGATCATCAGCACGGCACCCGCCGGAAGCGGATAACTGGAAAGCAGATTGTCATCGGCATCCTTGACGGTGATCTGCGGGTGCAGGTCGTCACGGTGTTCCATAACCGTACCCTGGTCACCGGAACCGCTGCCGCGTTTCTGTTTCTGGATGGTAACACCTTCAACCAAATCGGTAAGTTCGACAATACCGCTTTCTTCAATAATAATAGGCACGTGGTCAGGTTCCCAACGGACGAAGACTTCGTTGGCTTTGACCAGTTCGCCGTCACCGCGGTCCAGAATTGAACCGGGTTCAAGATCATAACGTTCGAGTTCGGCTTCCATAATGGCATCTTCGGTGAAGTCGTAATCTTTACGCATCATGCCGAGGATTGCGGCCTCTTCTTCCAGAGCGGCCCGGGCCTTGTCTTCAGCGGCCTTGGCTTTATCCGGATCATAGATGACCACGCAACCGTTTTTGTTGACCACAACGGTCTTGCCCTTCTGATTGACCACGGTACGGACATTCATAAGTTTGATCTTACCGGCGTGACGGGCAGAAATGACCGGCTGTTTGTAAGCTGCCGAAGCGGTACCACCGATGTGGAAGGTACGCATGGTCAACTGGGTACCGGGTTCACCGATGGACTGGGCGGCGATGATACCGAGCGCATCTCCCGGACGGGCCTCACGGTCACTGGCGAGGTTTTTGCCGTAGCACTTGACGCACAGACCATGGAGAGTTTCGCAGGTGAGAGCGGAACGGATCAGAACTTTGAGAATACCGCGTTTTTCGATAAGATCAGCGATTTCCGGAGTGAATTCTTCACCGGCACGGATGATCATTCTGCCATCGCTGTATGCCGGGTCACGGATATCCTGAGCACTGAAGCGGCCGATCAAACGGTCACGCAGCGGAAGCATGACTTCGTCACCTTCGGTGATAGCACTGGTCCAAACACCTTTGCTGGTACCGCAGTCATATTCACGGCAGATAACATCCTGAGCGACGTCGACCAGACGGCGGGTCATGTAACCGGAGTCAGCGGTTTTCAACGCAGTGTCAGCCAGACCTTTACGGGCACCGTGGGTGGAAATGAAGTATTCCAGCACCGAAAGTCCTTCACGGAAGTTGGAGATAATCGGACGTTCGATAATGTCGCCGTTCGGTTTGGCCATAAGTCCGCGCATACCGGCGAGCTGACGGATCTGATCTTTGCTGCCTCGGGCACCGGAGTCCATCATTGCGTAAACCGGATTGACTTCGCCGCGGCGGCTGGCTTCTTCCAGACTCTTGAACAATTCATTTGCCACAGCATTACTGGACTGGGTCCAGATGTCGATGACCTTTTTATGACGTTCACCGTCGGTCAACATACCGTTGGTGTACTGTTTGAGAACTTCATCGATCTGCGCACGGGCATTGCTGATGATAGCGGTCTTGGTTTCCGGAACTTTCAAGTCAGCAATGGAGATGGAAAGACCGGCCAGAGTGGAGTGCTTGTAACCGAGATCTTTCAGATCATCCAGCAGCTTGATGGTAGCTTCGTGACCGGCGACTTCATAGGAATCGCTGATGAGCTTTCCGAGATTTTTCTTTTTGGCGACCGCATTGTAGAATCCCAGACGCTTATCCCAGATCTCGTTGAACAGGCAACGGCCAGGAGTAGTGGTAATGAAACGGGAATCTTTGTCACCGTAAAGCGTATCCCGGCCATAGTCGGGGTTCGGGATCCGGACAGGATCGTGGATCTTGAGGAATCCGGCCTGCATGGCGTAGAGGACTTCAAAATAGTCACGATACAGCTTGGCAGGCTTGTTCTGCGGTTCAATAGTCAGATAGTAGCTGCC
>JAZRNP010000297.1:0-5392 GCA_045648225.1 Victivallaceae bacterium
CATAGGCGACCTTTTGCAGTGACTGCGCGCCGCCTTTGCAACCGTCAGCAGTGTAGTATCCCCGGTAAGTCTGACCGGGGGACTCCTTTTTCCAGTCATCGACCAGAACCATCGTTTTGGAAGTCTGACGCAGCTGACTCATCTTGGTCAAGCTGTACTGCGGCAGTACCAGATTGCCGCTTTCGCCGTAGGAGTTGAACCAGAAGTTGTAGGCGTAAGCGTTGCGGATGGGGAAGCGGTTGTAGGTGTTCAATGATTTACGGGCAAAGCCGGTCGGGCAGACCAGCAGCGGATGAGTGTATCCGGTGGTACTGTTATTATACATTTTGGAAACGGCTGGTCCCCGGCCCATGTAGCGGCTTTTGGTCATAAATTCAGACCAGCATTTGGGATTCGTAGTGCCTTTGACATCATTGACATATCCGCCCTTATTCATGTAACTGGGGAGCAGCTGATCATCATGGTCGTTGCTGTACTGAGTCCACAAACTGCCGAATTGTTTCATATTGTTGAGGCAGCCGTTGGAGCGGCCGCGTTCCCGGGCACTCTGCAGTGCCGGAAGCAGCACCGCCGCTAAAATAGCAATGATGGCGATGACAACGAGAAGTTCAATAAGGGTGAAGCAATGCTGCTTCACCCGCAGATCTGCGGGCAACTTTTTAAAATTCATATTTCCGGTTTCCTTTATGAAAAACTGTTTACAGTCAATACATTTTATTCTCTGACATTATAATCAAAAATTGCGAATATGCAAGCGTTTCTACAAAAATTTTTAAAAAAATTTTCTCTTGAAAAAAGAGATCCTGTGTGTTATATTATATTTCGAGTATGATATATTAAACTTTTGAGGTGATAAAATCGAAACTGAACTGAACAACACCGGAGTCTTCATCACGACTCCGCAGGATTACAAACTGGAAACTCCGTTGCCATTGGATTGCGGCAGGGAGCTCAAGGATGTCAATATCCGCTACGAAACCGCCGGAACTTTGAATGCCGACCGTTCCAATGCGGTGCTGGTGACTCACGCCCTTTCCGGCGATGCCCACGTCTGCGGCCGCCACACCCCGGAAGATAAAAAACCGGGCTGGTGGGATGAAATGATCGGCCCCGGTAAGGCGGTGGATACCAACAAATACTTTGTGATTTGTTCCAATGTCATCGGCGGCTGTTCCGGTTCCACCGGCCCGCAGTCGATCGATCCTGACACCGGCAAACCGTACAACATGAACTTCCCGGTGATAACCGTTGCCGACATGGTGCGCGCCCAGAAACGTCTGGTCGAACATCTGGGAATCACCAAACTTCTGGCCGTTCTGGGCGGTTCCATGGGCGGAATGCAGGTGCTGCAGTGGGCAGTGGATTATCCGGAAGCGATGAATTGCTTTATCCCGATCGCCACCGCGAGCTGTTTCACCCCGCAGAATATCGCCTTTGACTGGGTCGCCCGGGAGGCTATCAAAGCCGACCCCAACTGGAACAACGGCGATTACACTCCGGAAAAATCCCCCGACCACGGCCTTGCCGCCGCCCGGATGCTGGCACATATCACCTATTTGTCCGAAGAATCCATGGGCAAAAAGTTCGGCCGCACCCTGCAGAATAAAGCAGCACTGGACTTTGACTTCGACTTTGATTTCGCCGTGGAAAGTTATCTGCAGTATCAGGGTCAGCGTTTTGTTGAACGCTTCGACGCCAACAGCTACTTTTACATCACCCGGGCAACCGACTACTTTGATGTCACATTGAATAACGGCGGTGATCTCAATACCGCATTTGCCAAGGTGAAAGCGGCGGCACTGGTGGTTTCCTTTTCCAGTGACTGGCTCTTCCCCACGGAACAGTCCCGCAAAATCGTCGATGCTTTGCTCTATAACGGCAAAGAGGTCTCTTTCTGCGAAGTCAAATCCGGATACGGTCACGATGCCTTTTTGCTGGAAGTCGACACCCTCGGCAGAATGATCCGGGATTTTCTCCACTATCAGCAGGAGGTACGCAACCATGAGTAAGCGTCAATATTTCGATCCCCAGCGGCGGCATGATCTGGATGTGATCGCCCGCTTTGTCAACCCCGGGGACAAGGTTCTCGATCTGGGTTGCGGAGATGGATTGTTTCTGAAAAAATTGAAAAATGATCATCAGGCCAAGGTGCTCGGTGTTGAGATCGATCAGGATTCTATCGTCCGCTGTGTCGGAAACGGAGTTCCGGTCATTCAGCGGGATTTGAACGGCAATCTGGATTTCATCCCGGAACAATCTTTTGATCTGGCGGTGCTGAGTCACACCCTGCAGGAGACCCGCCGTCCCGATCTGCTGCTCAAAGATATTGTCAAGATCGGCAAAAAAGCGGCGGTAAGTGTCATCAACTTCGGACATTGGAGATGCCGTCTGCAGGTTGCTTTGGGCGGCAAAATGCCCCGGAGCACTCAAATGCCGTTCCAGTGGTACGACACGCCCAATATCCACTTCTGCACGCTGCAGGATTTCCGGGAGCTGTGCAAAGAGTTGAATATCACCATTCGCAAAGAGTTCCCGATCCCCGGACGTCATCCCCATCTGACCCGGCTTTTCCCCAACACCTTTGCCACGGTGTGCGTATTCATCATCGAAGCGGGAAAATAAATTATCTGAATTTTTCCAGAGATCTTGCATCCGGCAAAATATTCATAAGCCAAAAACAGGTATAATATGCGTCAGCGGAATGATTTATCAACTGCCCTGATCCTACTTTCAGCGATCGTCATTCTGGCGATCTGTACTGTTTTTGCCGGTAAGCGACGCGGTACCGAACCGCCGTTTTATTCCGGGAAACAGATTGTCGCAATTGATGACCTTGTCCACATTGCACTTTTTAATCTGCCGGGGAGCCGCAATACTCTGATGTCACAATTGCATAAAAACCGGCTTTATCAGGAGATGCAGTTATGGCACAACTATTTCAAAAAAGTGGATGCAATGCAGCGGGGTGGTCGATGAAATTACAATGGACAGCATCCCGGATTTGGCTTTTCACATTGATCGCGCTTACGCCGCTGGCATTGAGATTTGTCATGGGTGATTATGGATATGCGACTCCGGAAAGTTGTTGTTTTATCATGCATTACAACTCGGGCAAACCATTACTTGAGTTGATCTTTGATCCGAACCGGACTGACTGGAATCTCTATCAGGCAAGAGAACTGAGTTATTTCATCGATGCCCTGGATGCCAAATTCATCGCCTGGTGCATCGAAAAAAAAATCGCTCATTTTTTGAGTTTGAGTTCAATATTATTTTTTATCCTTACCATATTTGTTCAGCAGTACGGCATCGCAAAATGCTTTCCCCGACAGAAGTGGTTTACGTCGCTTTTACCATCTCTGCTCTTTGGTTTTGCTTATGTTTCTGCAAATTTCAACTTTTTCCGCAGTTCCAAGCCGGCGGTTGCATTTTTCCTGACATTACTGTTTTTCGGCGTGACTTGGTTACTGAAAAACCCGGAAAAGACCGGACGGGGAAAAAGAATTGCGGAGATTTCAACTGCTGTATCGCTGATAATGATGCCGCTTTTTGACCGGCAGGGATTCTTCTTTGCCGGTGTTTTCACCGTCGGAACATTGTTGATATGGATTGCTTCAGTCAGTAAAAAAACGGAAAAATTTATGGATCTATCCAGGGAGCAGATCGATTCGCTGCGACTTTTCAGTTGGTGCGGATTTGCATCGCTGTTGATTTCCACATTGTGGAATTTGCTGATTTGTCCGGAGATCATCATGGCGGTCAACGGTTACTACCCATCTTTTGAATATCAGCAATTGCCGATGGGGGCATACTTCAATTTTGCCGGAGGGATCAGCTTTTTCTTTCGCAACGTCGGCTTTCTATTTTTTCCGTTTGCATCCGGCATCAGTGGGATTGTCGGTGGGATTATGATTACATTGCTCTTGGGGATCAGCTTTTTTATCGAATACAAAACGGATAAAAAATTCCGGCTGACAGCACTTTGGGGAGCAGTACTATTCAGTGGAATCATTCTGGGTAATACGATGACTGCCCGACACAATGCTATTTTACGGGACGATGTAATTTTTGGAGCTTATTTTTTACCGTTCCTGGCGATTTTTACCGTTTTTTTCGCATCAATACTTGCCAATGTACCGAAAAAAACATCCTGTTTGCTGGCGGGATTGGCAATAATCGCAGTTGTGGGGGGAATCTCGTTGAAGTGCAAACTCATTGAAGCCCCCGGATCCGAAAATGATATGATGTTCCTGTATAAAGCGGTTGGACCGCAGGTTATCAGTACGCTCAACACCCCGGGCAAAGCTAAAGAGATGCCATTGCCGTTCACCAACAGTCTGCTTATCGATTTTTTCCGCAGCAGAGAGAAATAATCCCGGGCTTTTTCTGCATATTTCCCGACAGAACAGTTGTATAATCCGTATCGGAAGTGTATATTATTGTTTGAATAGTTTAACAATTAAATTTCAGAGGTAATACCATGGGCTTGCATAACCGTGAATATATGCGTTCACCTTACCCGGAACCGGGCAATGACGGACAGCCGATGCTTATCACGCTGATAATCATCAACGTGATCACCTTTTTCCTGTTCCGCAACGGCGAACTGGCTCTATACATGGATGGCCGTTTCCGTTTCATCAATATCATCCAGCTTTTCACTGCCGGCTTTGCGCATATTGAATTCTGGCATCTGTTTTTCAATATGTGGGGTTTGTATATTTTCGGCAAACTGGTCACGCCTTACGTCACCAAAGCTCAGTTTCTGATGCTCTATCTTGCCGGAGCCGCAGCCGGAAATCTGCTGTTCATACTCACCCATTTGAATTACGGCGGCGTACTGCTCGGAGCTTCCGGAGCGGTTTGTGCCGTGATGATGGCAGCGGCGATGCTGGAACCAAACCGCCGTTTTGTGATGCTGTTTCTGCCATTTTCCCCGATCAAAACCACAACATTGGTGATCTGTTATACGGCGATGGAGATCCTGATGCTCGTCGGCAAAAGCAGCAGCGGCATCGCTCATCTTGCCCATCTTGGCGGCTTTATCGGCGGTTACATCCTGATCAAAATCATCTACCGTTCCCGGCTGCCGTGGGATCCGCTGCGTTTTGTCAAAATGCCGGAAGTGCCGAAATTCACCACTCCGCCTCCGTCAAATTCTGATACTCAGTCCAATGGCAAAAACGGAGCTGAAGCACCGGTCACCCAGCGGGAACTGGATGCCCTGCTGGACAAGCTTTCCCGGGATGGGATCAACAGTTTGAGCGAATACGAACTTCAACGGCTCAAAAAAGCCCGCCGTCAGATGCGGGGAGAGGAGTAAAATCCATGCTGCCGACCGCATTGTTTGACTATGAATTGCCGCCGGAACTGATCGCCCGTTATCCGGCAC
>JAZRNP010000298.1:0-3732 GCA_045648225.1 Victivallaceae bacterium
GATGTCCCAGAGTGCCATTTCCACTCCGGCAAGTGCGCTCATCAATACCGGACCGCCGCGCCAATAGGCATCCCGGTAGCAATCGTGGCGGAAAGCTTCGATATTGTGCGGATCGCTGCCGATAAGATAATATTCCAGATCGTGGATGGCGGCAACAACAGTCGGTTCTTTGTATTCCAGTGTCGCTTCGCCCCAGCCGTGGATACCGGCATCGGTTTCGATTTTAACAAAGACGAAGTTGGTGCGGAATGCGTTGCAGACAAAGGTTTTTACAGCAGTTATTTTCATATTTGTTTATTTTGACCTTATATAGTTACATTTCCGTAAATATTGCAGCGGTATTTCAGAGGAAGTCTCCGAAAGTGATGAGCAGCGGATAATCCAGTAACGGAAGATTTTTCAGTGTCACGGATGATCCTTCGCCATTGACTTCGATCATATCTTCCGGAATCTCATAAACCGTACCATCCATCAGATCGACCAGACGGATGTCGCCGGGAGCTGCCGAAACAAAAGAGGCGGTACCGTAGTAATCGGTGGTCAGTATATCGGTACTTTTCCAGTAAGCCAGCGCCATGGAACCGTTGGGTTTGCAGAAACCGGTCATGCAGATGTCGCGTTCTTTTTCATCATCGTGATAGAGCCGAGGAGACGGCAGAGTTACCGGAGTTACCGGCAGATCAGCGACGGTGAATTCTTCACGGAATGCCGAGGCAATGACCTGCAGAGTACGGTAGGAAGGCTTCTCGCTGTAATTCCCGGTCGCACAGCCATTTTCGTCAAAGTCAGCCTGCAGCACGCCGAAGTATCCGAAATCCAGCCAGGTGGACAGCTGTCCGCGGACACCGTTGAGTGCCTCCATCATGTCGATCGAGGAAAACCAGGAGGAAAACTTCACATCCATCTGGAAATCGACCATAAAGCGGCGGAGCATATATTTGGCCTGGCGGTGTTTGGTCCATGCGCCGAACTTCAAAGCACCCTTGCCGCCGCTGCGGGATTGGGTTCCGCCTTCTCCCTGAATAATCTCCAGAGCAGGGTTGTATTTTCTGCCGAGAGCGCGCACGGCTTTGATGAAGCCGGAATGTTTGAATTCATCGACACCGTAACCGTGAAAAGAGTAGCAGTCGATATCGCTGCCGGCACCGGAGGAGAAGAAATCAGCCGCCCAGGCAAGATTCGGCTTGTTCTGTACTCCGGCGATTATTTTGGCATTGGGGTTGGCCTCTCTGGCAACTTTTGCACTGAGTTGGACCAGACGACCGTAAGTTTTGCCGGAATGTTCGATTTTCCAGCAGGATTTGCCGTCCGGCTCATTCCAGATTTCAAAGTATTCCACTCTGCCGGCAAAATGTGCAACGAGGGCACGGACATAGTTGCCCCATGCGGTGAATTCCGCCTCGGTAGCAACCGGAGGACAACCGACTGAACCGAAAACTTCTTTGGCTTTTTCAGTGTAGAGAGGATTGCCGTAACTGACATTGATCCACGGAATGAGGTTGCGTTTGAGCAAATTGTCGACGATGGTATCCAGCCAGGAGAAATCATAAACACCCTTGACCTGTTCTGTACGTTCCCACCCGGACTGGATACGTGCCCATTTAACACCGAGTGCGGCGACTTTGTCATAGGATTTTTCCGGATCAAAAGCGTTCCGGTCGAGTTTTTCAAATCCGACACCTACACGCGAACTCTTTATTTCAGAGGCGTTATAGGCTTTGACCATACCAACTTTTTTCAAACGTTCCATTATTCACCTGTCAAATTATAAGATTTCAAATTATTTGTAATATAATTTCCACTGAAAGCGATGGCTGACAGATCGCTGCCGGCACCGCAGTTATTTTGCCCCAGGCCCGCTCAATCGGTGATGCTGGAGAATACGGCACTGCTGATCCCGATAATCAAATTACAGTATAGTTTTCTTCCCGGTGATATCCTGCTGTTTTAAATTATCGCTTTATGGTGAAATATAACACTGCCGACATGGGAAATCAAGAAAAATCACAACGTTTTCATTGAAATCTGAAATCTTTGCACTACATTATAGTTATAAAATGTTTAAAAACAAAACCATAAGTTCGTATTACGAATTTTGTTCAGGTGTAAAAATGGTTGAAATTTGCTGGTTGGGACAGGGGGGATTTCTGATCTCTGCAGGAGCAAGCCGGGTGGTCGTCGATCCCTATTTGAGTGATTGCGTATTCAAAAAAGAAAAACTTGCACGCCTGCATCCGTTCCCGCTGCCGCTGGATGAACTGAAACCGGACCTGTTGCTCATCACCCATGACCACATGGATCATCTTGATCCGGAAGGAGTGCCGCAGATATTGGAAATTTATCCACAATGCCGTTACATCTCCACCGCCCGGGCACATAAACATCTGGCAGACTTGGGCGTTCCGGCAGAATTGTGCAGTTTGCTTTCTCCGGGGAACACATTAAATTATCGTGAGTTTACCGTAAGCTGGCTCCCGGCATTCCACAGTGATCCGGATGCGTGCGGATTTCTGATTGAAGTCGAAAACAAGCGTATCATCATCACGGGAGACACCTTGTTCAAGGATGGACTCTTTGTGCCGGAACTTAATAACGCAGACTTGCTGCTGATATGCATCAACGGGAAATTGGGTAATATGAACGATGTTGAAGCTCTGGAATATGTAAAACGCACCCGCCCGGCAGCAGCAGTACCGATGCACATCGGATTGTTTGCTGAAAACAGTGCTGATCCGGCAGAATTCATATCCGGATGCGCTGCCCTCGGAATAAATTCATTCAGCATGATTCCCGGAAAGACATTCACATTGTAACCGCCCCGCATAATTGTTTACGGACAGACGGTTCTAAAAGCTTACAACTGACCTCTTTTTCGTTGTCAAAGTCATGCGGCAACGTTCGCTTAATTTCAACCAGGCTGATCACCAGTTGAAATCAAAACCACCGGCTTAGCCGGTGGTTTTGATTGGAAAACAATCACTGTTTTACTTTGAAATATTTTGCATTTAAAACTTGATTTATAGCCATTTTGCTGTATATTATATGCTGTAAACAACATATAAGGGATATTGTAATGACTGATATTGACTTGATTGCACCGCCTGATGTGATGCAGAGGACGGCACAGCGTGCCAAGGCTCTGCGTTTAGCGCAGAACATCACCCAGCAGGAGCTTGCCGACAGGGTCGGTATCGCTATCGGCACAGTTAAGCGTTTTGAAAAGAGCGGCGAGATCCAGTTCAATCATCTGCTCCGCATTGCTCTGGTGCTGGGCAGACTTGAGGACTTCAGCAGCATTTTTGCTGTCGATGATGTCCCGGCTTCGCTTTATAACTTCAAAGTTGAAAAAGTCCGGCAGAGAGCGAGAAAGAAACGAAGCTCAAAGTAATCTTGACCTTTGTCAAGCGTTCATCATATTGCTGTGTTCACAAATTGTGAACGGTCTCAAAACATGAACGCTGGATTGATAGATCAGGTAAGCACCGCCTTACAGCAATATAACATCTGCTGAAAAATCATAAAACACCACCTTCAGGCTGTTGTCATGTTAAGGAAATCCATTTTTCTTAACATGACAAGTCTCATGTGTATAAAAAATCCGATTTTTTTAACATATCCACCTTAATTCAGCCCACTTTACAGGCATAATACCCCGGACGGAATAGTTCCGTTCAGTAAACACCAATCCAAAGGAGGTATTATGCAAGATTACCCGAAAGAGTCCGGCAGAGG
>JAZRNP010000299.1:0-2583 GCA_045648225.1 Victivallaceae bacterium
CACTGTCCGCCGGGGCCGCTGGAACGGAATACATCAAAGCGCAACTCTTCCGGTTTTATATTGAGTTCAACCTCTTCGGCTTCCGGCATGACTGCGACGGTGATGGTTGAGGTGTGGATTCTGCCTGCGGCTTCGGTGGCGGGGACCCGCTGAACGCGGTGAACGCCGGATTCATACTTCATGCGGCTGAACACTTCGCTGCCGGAAAGTGAAAAAGAGACATCCTTTATTCCGCCGAGATCGGTGGGTGTTTCATCGAGGAGTTCCAGTTTCCATCCCTGCTTTTCAGCGTAATGCATATAGGCACGGAAGAGATCTCCGGCAAAGAGGGCCGCTTCATCTCCTCCGGCGGCGGGTTTTATTTCTACGATGATATTTTTGGTATCGTTGGGATCCGGGGGGAGCAACGCGATTTGGACGGCTTTTTCCAGATCAGCGCAGGAAACGGAGAGTTCGGAAATATCGTTTTCCAGAAGTTCCCGCATCTCGGGATCATTTTCAGATGAGAGCATCTCCTGATTTTCCTGGAGCTGCTGCAAAGAGGTCTGCCAGCGGTCGAAGTTGTTGAAGAGCGAATCCAGTTTGCTCAGTTCCTGACTCATTCTCCGGAAACTGCTCAGATCAGAATAGACATCCGGCGCCGAAAGAGCTGTTTCCAGCTCTTTTCTGCGTTCTTTGAGCTTATTGATATGATTTTCGATATCTGCCGGAGTCATAAATTGTGCGGTGTAATAAATAAAAGCCTTGCCGTTGAGGGCAAGGCTTTTTTAATTCAACTGAATTACTGAGCAGCTTTTTTGTAGCGGCGGTTGAATTTATCAATACGACCGGCGGTATCGACAAATTTCTGTTTACCGGTGAAGAACGGGTGGCACTTGGCGCAGATACCGACTTTGTATTCCGGACGGGTGGACTTGATGTGCCAGACTTCGCCGCAAGCGCAGGAAACGGTGGCATCGCCGTAAGCGGGATGGATATCCTTTTTCATTGTTTACTCCTTACAGGTTTTATAAAAAAATTCAAATAATCATTGTCAATTTGCAAATATACACCCGATTTGTCGATTTTTCAAGCAAAGTGCGCAAATTTTTTGAAGTTATCTTGTGCGGACGTGGTGGCGGCGGGGGAATTTGTGCAGTTCCAGATGGAGCTGCAGCGGGAGATTGTGGACGGAAATTTGCCGAATCCGGTGCTTTTTTCCACTTTATATATATAAAAAAGGAAAAATTTATCTTTTTGATTTGACTTTTGGCGTAAAGTGTGGTATTTTATAGAACTATCATTATTGAAAGGATTTTCGGTTTGTCTGTGCGCCCCCGATCATCGCGCCGGAGAAAACGGAGATTTTGGAGAGAGTGAGAGTGCTGTTGCATCAGATTTTTCAGTGCGCTGCCGCCCGGTGCGAATAAAAGGGCCGCAGTGCGGTAAAGTTTGACGCAAGAATGAAGAATTGAAAGTAACATTTTGTTCAATTGGAAAAAGAAAATGAAAACTTATTTGGCAAAAGTCGGCGAGATCCAGCGGGAATATCTGCTGTTCGACGCCTCCGAAATGCCGGTCGGCCGTCTGGCTGTCCGTATCGCCAATGCGCTGCGCGGCAAAGATAAACCGACCTATACTCCGCACATTGATACCGGTGCTTTCGTCATCGTCATCAATGCTGAAAAGGCTGTCTTCACCGGTCACAAAGAAGAGCGCAAGATCTATTCCGATTACTCCGGTTTCAGCAGCGGTCTCAAGAACTACACCGCCGCCGAAATCCGCGCTTCCCATCCGGAACGGCTGATCAAAGATGCCGTTTGGGGCATGATGCCGCACGGTCGTCTCGGCCGCGCCCAGTTCGCTAAACTCAAAGTTTATGCCGGTGCCGAACATCCGCACACCGCGCAGAAGCCGGTCAAAGTCAATTTGGAGAAGTAAGTTATGGCTAAGAAAAATGATTTTGTGTTGGCTACCGGCCGCCGGAAATGTGCTGTTGCCCGTGTCCGTCTGATTCCGGGTGCCGGAAATGTGGTGGTCAACGGTAAGCCGATGGCTGAATACTTTACCGGTGATGCCCTCTGCGGTTATGTCAATCAGGTTTTCGCCGCTTGCGACAGCGTCGGCAAATTTGATATCTACGCCAACCTGGATGGCGGTGGTGTTGCCGGTCAGGCCGGTGCTCTGCGTCACGGTATCGCCCGTGCGCTGATGGCCTACGACGAAACCCTGCGTCCGGCTCTGAAAGCTGCCGGTATGGTTACCCGCGATGCCCGCGTTAAAGAACGTAAGAAATCCGGTCAGCCGGGTGCCCGTCGTCGGTTCCAGTTCAGCAAGCGATAATTTTTCAAATATTTTGCAGATTGCCGCTTGACAAATCGGCAATCTGGTGTATATTATACACATATTGAAAAACGAAGCTGCACCCATAGCTCAATTGGATAGAGCGTCTGGCTACGGACCAGAAGGTTAGGGGTTCAAGTCCCTTTGGGTGTACCAAATATTAAAGCCTCGAAAACGAAAGTTTTCGGGGCTTTCCTTTTTGTTTTATTACACGCAGAATTTTGCAGAGCTGTCAAGTCTCTTTTTATCCTCCATAGCCTT
>JAZRNP010000300.1:0-4686 GCA_045648225.1 Victivallaceae bacterium
GTCTCCACGCCGGCAGCTTTAAACAATCCGGTGGCCGGAACATGGCCGAGAGCGGCGAAAAATCCACGGGCTTCGATGATGGAGGATTCTCCGGAAATTTTATCGGTGATCTTTACACTTTCGACTTCGGAAGTTCCGGAAATCTCATCGACTACGGAATTGAGGTGAAAGGTGATTTTGGGATTTTGCTGTGCCCGTTCAACCATGATCGCAGATGCCCGGAAGCTGTCCCGCCGATGAACCAGATGAACATGAGAGGCAAAGCGGGTGAGAAAAATCGCCTCCTCCATCGCTGAATCGCCTCCCCCCGCAACAACGACCGGAACATCTTTGAAAAACGCTCCGTCACAAGTCGCACAGGCCGACACGCCTCTGCCCCAGAGCCGTTCCTCACCGGGAACTCCAAGCTTGCGCGGCGTGGCACCGGTAGCAATAATAAGACAGGGAGTTAAGAACTCTCTGCCGTCGGCAACCGTGATCGAATGTCCTTTTTCCGGGTCAAAAACAATATTTATCACCGTATCATAATCGGTTTCGGCACCGAATTTCTCAGCCTGCTCCTGAATAGCCATCACCAGATCAAATCCGGAGATACCGTTGGGAAATCCGGGAAAATTTTCCACTTCACTGGTCAAAGCCAGAAGTCCGCAGGGGTGGTCTCCTGCAAAAACTCTCGGTTTCAATCCGGCCCGGGCAGCGTAAACAGCGGCGGTGCATCCGGCAGGGCCGTTGCCGATGATAATAACTTTTTCTTCGATCATAAAGTGTCCTCGCTTTTTATATACCGGATAAAATTTACACCCGGGGAAATCAAAAATCAATAATTCTCAAGATATTTTTTTTCGGAATCTTCCAGATACTTTTCAATTGCGCCGCTGGAAGCCGCCCGGGCGGCAACATCGAGCTGCTGAAAACGATTGTAATAAAGCTGATCCAGAGGCAGATACACAAATGATTGTCTGATCAGATAACGCATCACCTCCCGCTCGTGAGCGAGCTGTTTTTTGAGCAGATGGAGGTTCTTCTCAAATTGAGATGGAGCATTTTCAGAAACACCGAGCTCCGCAATCAGCCGTCCCAGTTCCCGGCAGATCTGCCGCACCGCCGGTGACTGCCGGGCACTGAAATGATTCCACTGCCGGGAATGATATTTGCGGATTTCGCTGCTGTCGGGACGTTCGTTTTCCTGCAGCAGACGGTGAGCACCGGCGAAATCAAGGACCAACATTTTTCCGGTCGGGATATTTTTCGGATCCAATTCCGGGATCACGATTTTTTCCAGAAGCTCCAATCTTTCCCGGAGCAGTTCATCCGGCGGCGGCATCCGGTGATTCCAGAGCAGTTCGTTGGCCATATCCGACAACCGCACCTGCATCTCCTTGCCGGATGCGAAACGCCAGGTCCAGCCGTCCGGCGGCTGCTTATTGGCATAATCGGTCAAAATATTCATCAGCAAACCGTGTTCTGCAGCAAGTCCCATCAGCAGCACCGACATCTGATTGAAAACCTCCCGGGATGCCGGATCGGCCGGAGGACGTTCAAATTTGCACAATGCCGCAAAATCCGGCAGCTGTTTTTTCAATTTGAATATCATCTGCAGTGCCAGATAATCCTTATTTCCGGAAAAATACTGTTCATTGGACAACCGGCTGCTCATTGCTTCGTCAACAGCCGCAGTTATCCATGGCGGCAGCGGAGTTTTTTCCGGATCAGCCGGTATCGGCAGAGAGAAGCGGGAGCGGAAAAGGATTCCGAAAAGGATCTGCCGTTTTTCAAAAGAGTGCGCCCACTCCACGGCATTTCCCGGCAGTAAAACAAAACGCTTATCCCGGGATTCCAGCACTTCCCACTTTTCCTCTCCGCTGCGAAAAACCACCCGGATCTTCGGACGCTTCACCTTGGCATCTCTCGCCCAGCGGTCGATCCGGCGCAGTGCTGAACGCAGAAATTCCGTATCCAGATTTCCGGCATTATCCCGCTCCAGCACATTCCTGCCGCTGAGGGGGATCTCACCGTAAACCGGCATAAATGGCACTCCGAAACCGAGTACAAGTAAAAATATTGCCAATATTCTGCCGAATCTCATAAATAATCAGTTGTTTTTTTGTCACTTTGGATGTAATTTAGTTCAGTGTACAATATAATGCAAAAAGTGCCCAAAGGCAAGTGTATGGATAAGAAAAGAAAAAAACAACAGGAAAAATCATATCCGGCAGCTCTGACGATCGGATGCAGCGATTCCGGAGGCTGTTCCGGAATACAGGCTGATTTGCGGACATTCAATGCATTCGGAGTATTCGGATGCAGTGCGGTGACTGCAGTATCCGCCGGCAATCCGCTGGCAGTCACCCGTATCGACCGGCTTTCCGCCGAGAGCATCTCTGCTCAAATCGATGCAGTTTGCAAAGAGATCGATGTCGATTTTGCAAAATCCGGAATAACCGGCTGCGCCGCCAATGTGGAAGCGGTCGCTGCAGCAGTGAAAAAACACCGTTTGCAGTTGATCTGCGATCCGGGAATCATTTCATCCGGCGGCGAACGCCTGCTGGATGATGAAGGAACCGCAGTTGTAAAAGAGCAGTTGATCCCGCTTGCCAAATGGCTCACCATCAATGCCGCAGAAGCGGCTCTGCTCTCGGGAGAAAATATCGGAAACACCGATGATCTTTCATCCGCTGCCAGAAAAATTGCCGATAAATTCGGCGTTGATGTAATTGTCAAAGGTTCTTCCTTCGGACAGAGTTCCGGCAAAGGACGCCTGCCCAGGATGACCGATGTGATCTGCCGTAATGGTGAACTCTGGAAAATCTCCTCGCTCAGGGTCGATCTTCCCGACACAACTTCGTACGGTGCCGGATGCACTTTGTCGGCGGCACTGGCCGCAACGTTTGCCCTGGATATTCCGTGGAAAGAGGCAATTTGTGCTGCCAGATCATTTGTGATGGGGTCTCTGGTGGAAAATATCAGGATCGGAAAAACTCTGCATGCCATGTATCCTCCGACCAATGATTACATGAGCAGTATTCAACTTGAAAAATTGGATTGAAACCGATGTCGTTTCACCGGATAATTTCAACAGCACTTCTGTTTTTTGCCGCATTAACCGGCTTCGGACGTTCTGCGCCCGTTCCGGAACGTGCTGTCAACGGCAGAAGCAGTTTTGATTTTATCCGTCTGCTCAGACTCAACGGAGCCGGAGCGAGAATTTACGGCAAAGGGCATGAATTTATTTCGCCGCGTTTCCAGTGCCGGGTCACCCGGAACGCCAGAAGATGTGAAATCAACGGGATCAAAGTAGATCTCAATTTTCCCGTAACCTATTTTGGAACAGTCCCTTATGTCACCGGATTCGATTGGGTGAAAACTTTCCGTCCGCTGCTCTATCCGGCAACGTTGAGGAAGCATCCGATTCATACGATCACCATTGATATGGGACACGGCGGCAGCGATCCCGGTGCGATGGGAGCATTTTCCAAAGAAAAAAATATCACACTTGCCGCCGGACAGCGATTGGGCCGGATTCTGCGCAGTTACGGGTTCCGGGTCCGTTTAACCCGCAACAGCGATATCAAAATCCCGCTTGAAAAAATCGATGCGATCCAACGGAATCACCGCAGCAATCTCTTTATTTCACTGCACGTGAATTCGGCCAAAGACCGTTCCGTTTCCGGCATCGAAACCTTCTGTCTGACGCCGGCTTATGCTCCGTCAAGCGGTGCAAAAAAAATTCAGGGAACCCGGAAATCAGGCAATTTTTATGATGAAAACAATCTGGCTCTGGCTTATGCCGTACAACGCAGGATGCTCAGACGTACCGGAGCTCCTGATCGGGGCATAAAACGGGCCAATTTTGTGGTACTGCGGGATTTGAATGTCCCCGGTGTTCTGATCGAAATGGGTTTTATCAGCAACCGGATGGAAGAACGGAAGCTCAATAATACTGTCTACATAGACGCTTTGGCAAGGGGAATTGCCGAAGGTATAATCGATTACCAGAAATCTATCAAATAATAAGGAGAAAATGTTATGAAACTTGGAACAGCATTGACTGACAGTGCCTGCAAGGTTTTGCTTTGCGGATCCGGAGAACTCGGCAAAGAGGTGACCATCGCCATGATGCGGCTCGGTGTTGAAGTCGTCGCCATCGACCGTTATCCCAACGCCCCGGCGATGCACGTCGCCCACCGTTCTTATGTGGTCGATATGCTCAACGCCGCTGAACTGCGGCGGATCGCAGAACTGGAAAAACCGGACTATATCGTGCCGGAAGTTGAAGCAATCGCCACCTCCGAACTCCTGAAACTGGAAGAAGAAGGCTTCAATGTCATCCCGACCGCCCGGGCCACCTGGCTCACCATGAACCGTGAAGGCATCCGTCGTCTGGCCGCCGAAGAATTGAAGCTGCCGACCTCCCCCTACCGTTTTGCCTCCAACTACGAGGAATTCCAGGCTGCTGTCAAAGAGATCGGCCTGCCCTGCGTGGTCAAACCGGTCATGAGCAGCTCCGGTCACGGTCAGAGCACCATCCGTACCGCTGAAGAGATCGAAAGTGCCTGGAACGAATCCCAATCCGGCGGCCGTGCCGGTGCCGGACGGGTCATCGTGGAAGGCTTCGTCAACTTTGATTTTGAAATCACCCTGCTCACCGTCCGCCACGCCAACGGCACCAGCTTCCTCGAACCGGTC
>JAZRNP010000301.1:0-24143 GCA_045648225.1 Victivallaceae bacterium
GACAGGTCGGACAGGTCGGACAGCCTACTCTGTTTTTTTGTCGGCAAAGGGCACACTGCATACCAACTCTCGCCCATTTAAAATTCCCAGCATTCCTAAAATTCTTAGCATTCCCAGCCAAAGTGCCAACCCCCCCGCACCGCAGTTTGCAAAACTTTTTTATTTCCCGCTTTTTAGTTTATCGCTTGACTATTCGTTTTTTTGCGGTATAATATATGGTTGACAAACTGTTTTTATGGAGAACTATTTTATGATCAATATCGCTGTTATCGGAGCCGCCGGACGCATGGGACGGCGTATTATTGCCAACGCTGTGGAAAATGGCAATTTCAAAGTTACCGGTGCCGTCGAATGGGATGGCTGCCCTTTGCTCGGTCAGGATGCCGGATGTGTCGCCGGAGTTGATGCCCTGGATGTGAAAATCACCGCTGATCTTGCTGAAGTTTTCAAAAATGCCAAAGTCGATGCAGTCATTGACTTTGCTACCGGCGGTGCCGTCGAATGTGCCCGAATCGCCGTTGCCAACAATGCCGCCTTTGTCTGCGGTGTGACCGCTATGAGTGCTGATGAACGGGCCGAACTCAAAGAACTCGGCAAAAGCGGCCGTCTGGTCGTTTCCGGCAATATGAGTGTAGGAGTGAATCTGCTCTTTAAACTGGTCAAAGAGGCCGCCACTGTCCTCGGAGAGAAATTCGATGTCGAGATCGTTGAAATGCATCATAATCAGAAAATCGATGCTCCCAGCGGAACCGCTGTCCGCCTCGGAGAAGTGGTTTGCGAAGCCCGGAACTGGGATTATGATGAAGCCATCCGCAACGGACGGGCCGGTAAGGTCGGCAAACGCACCAGCGGCGAAATCGGTATGCACGCTCTGCGCGGCGGTGATGTGGTCGGCGATCACACCGTGATCTTTGCTGCCGGTGGCGAACGGGTGGAACTCACCCACAAAGCCTCCAGCCGGGATACTTTTGCCAAAGGAGCTCTGCGGGCTGCCGAATTTCTGCAGAATGCTCCCAATGGTCTTTACGATATGCAGGATGTCCTGAATCTCAAATAATGCGTTTTGAGGAATATCATCCTTCGGAGATCCCCGCAAAACCGGGGGTTTATATGTTCCGTGACCGTTTCGGCAAGGTGATCTATGTCGGCAAAGCGCGGGATTTGCGGCGGCGTCTGGGCAACTATTTTCAGCCTTCCCGCCGCCGTACCGGAGATGCCAAACTCCGTTCTTTGATCAACTCCATCTGGGAGTGGTCGTTTCAGGTGGTCAAAAGCGAGGATGAGGCTCTCATCCTCGAATCCAGCCTGATCAAAAGTTATGCCCCGCACTACAACATTTTGATGCGGGACGATAAGCGTTATCTGCTGCTCAAGGTCGATGAGAGCGAAAAATTTCCCACCCTCAACCTCGCCCGGCTGCGAAAACCGGATAATGCCCGATATTTCGGACCGTTCCCGCACGGGACAGCTTTGAAAATGACCCGGGAATTTCTGCTTGCGCACTTCGGATTGCGCAGCTGCCGGACATCGGAACCGGACGAAGAGACCCGGAAACATTGCCTGAAACGCTTGGTCAAAGATTGCTGCGCTCCCTGTACCGGAGAGGTTTCCGAAAGTGAATACCGGAATCGTCTCCGGCAGGCACTGGCGGTTTTAGAAGGCGATATCGCTCCCGTCCGGGCGGCAATAAAAGAAAAAATGCTCGCTGCAGCTCAAGCCCAGAAATTTGAAAAAGCGGCCAGGTTGCGGGATGTTTATGACAATATCGAAACCGTTTTCGGCCGCAAAAACCGCTCTTTTGAAAATCCGGTGCTTCCCGATCAGCGGCTTCATGGCGGATTGGCGGCAATCAATTCGCTCGCTCGCAGATTGGGACTGCCCAAGCCTCCGGAAACGGTGATCTGCTTTGATATTTCCAATATTCTCGGAACTCTGGCGGTTGCCAGTATGGTCTGTTTCACCAACGGCAAACCCGACCGGCAGGCCTACCGGAGATTCCGTATAAAGACAGTTATGCAAAGCGATGACTTTGCTATGATGAATGAAGCTGTTACCCGCCATTTTTCCCGGTTGCTTTCCGAAAATCGTCCGCTGCCTGATCTGCTGGTAGTCGATGGCGGTAAAGGACAGCTTTCGGCAACGATCGATGCATTGATCGCGATAAAATGTCCGCCGCTCCCCGTGATCGGTCTGGCCAAGCGCAATGAGGAGATATTTGTTCCCGGACGCTCTGAACCGGTGATAATCGACCGGCACGACGCCGCTTTGCGGATGCTGCAGGCTCTCCGGGATGAAGCGCACCGCTTCGCTATAACTTACCACCGGTCACTGCGGGAAAAACGGATCAGCAGTTCTTTGCTCGATGAGATACCCGGTGTCGGCGAAGTGCGTAAACGTCAGCTTCTCAAGGCATTCGGATCCATAAAAAATCTTGCCAAAGCGGATGCCCGGACCATCCGCATCCGGGTCCCGGGAATCGGTGAAGAAACGGCCCGGAAAATCGTTCAGAGATTATCCTGAATCAATCACTTCCTCCGGCGATGGGCAAAGAGGATTTTTCAGATGGGTATTTTATGAAAAATGTGCTCATTGAACTTGTATTTTGATCGATATTGCAGTATATTTTTCAATCGATTTCTGATCAAGGCAGGTGTTGTTTTTTATGGATAAAGTGATTCTCAATGGTATGATCTGTGATGGTTCCGGGAGTGCTCCGGAAGCAAAAGATCTGCTGATTAAAGATGGCCGGATCGCCGATGTTGCTCCCCGTGGCAGTTTCAATCAATGCGATGCGGAAAAAATCGATGCCGCCGGCAAGATCGTCGCTCCAGGATTTATCGATGTCCATTCGCACGGAGATGTCAGAAAACTGCAGTTCCCGGGACGCCGTTCGGTGCTTTTGCAGGGGGTTACAACTGAAGTCGATGGCAACTGCGGCAGCGGGTTGTCCTGTGTACCGGGAAGTTCAGGAGATTTCAAATGGCAGAATCTCGATGAATACGCCCGGATCATCAACGATTTGACAATTCCGGTCAATACCGTTGTTCTGGCCGGTCATAACTCCATCCGGCGGCATATTATGGGCGATCGTCCCGATAAGGCTTCTCCTGATGAACTCAAAGCCATGCGGAAACTTCTGGAAAATGCGTTGTCATCCGGAGCGGCCGGCTGGTCGAGCGGACTTACCTATTTCCCGGGTAAGTTTTCTGACGAAGATGAGCTTAAGGCTCTCTCTCAGGCAACTTCCGGTTCGGAAAAAATCTATGCCACCCATATGCGCAGTGAAGGTGATGATCTTTTCAATGCCGTTGAAGAGGCGATCCATGTTGCTCAGGCCGGTTCCAAACGTTTGCAGATAAGCCATCTCAAAACGATTTTTCCCCGCAATTTCAACAAGATCGACCGGTTGTTGGAGATTATTGAAACTCATCGCCGGACGATGGATATTCACGCCGACCGTTACCCCTACATCCACTCATCGACCGTGATCCGTCAGATATTGCCGCCGCCGTATGACAAAATGGTGGATATCAAAGAGAGATTGTCAGCCTGTGAGAATTTCCGTGAAGAGATCGTTGATGCATTGAAAAACAGTCCGCGTGATCTGTCCACGACCATTCTGATTTCCCAAAACAGGACTTTGGCGGAAATCGCTCTCGATAAAGGGATCCCGGTCGAACGGGCGGCGATGGAAGTCCTTATGGAAAATCCATCTTTCAGTGCCGCCTATTTGTGTATGTCTGAAACAAATTTGAAACGCATCCTGGCATTGCCTTATGTCTGTGCCGGTTCGGATGCCATTTCCTGTCAGCTGGATGATCCGACTGCCGAGGGGCATCCCCGGGCGATCGGAACATTCCCCAAATTTTATAATCTGGTATCCAAGATGTGTCCGATCGGAGAAACTGTCCGCAAAATGACCGGTTTGCCGGCGACGGTATTCCGTATTCCGGAGCGGGGATTCATCCGCAAAAATTACATCGCTGATCTGGTCATTTTTGATGCGCAGGAATTGGATTCTGCGGCTGGTTTCAGCCGGAATAATATGTCGCCAAAGGGAATCGACAAGGTCTTTGTCAACGGTAAAATCGCATGGAATTCTGCTGAACCGGAAAAAATCGGCGACGCAGGACGTTTCATAGCTGTAAATTGAGATTTAAAATGAAAAAAGCAAAAATTGTTTTCGCATCGGATTTCGCCCCCATCCGGGGATTTTCTCAAATTATGAAAGATACTCCGGATGCCGTTTACGGAGATCTGCTGCCCCGGTTGCAGCAGGCGGATTACAGCATTGTCAATCTGGAATCCCCCTTGTGCTGCCCGGAGGGACTTATCACCAAAAGCGGTGCGGCCTTTTCCGGCGAAATTGAACATATTTCATCTTTGAAATCCGGTAATTTCAAGGCGGTCGTCTGCGCTAACAATCACACCTTTGACAGTGGTTTGTCCGGATTCCGCATGAGCCGGGAGCTGCTGAAAAAAAATGATATCGCAATGGTCGGTGCCGGAGAAAATCTTTCTGAAGCCCGCCGGGAACTTGCCTTTGAGGTAAATGGAATAAAATTCGCTCTGTTCGCAATTTCCGAGGGCGAAGATATGCTCGGTGCCACGGAAAATTCTTACGGTGTCCGTCCGTGGGAGGTCGGGAAACTTGCTGATGATATCCGCAATGCCCGGGGAAAATATGATATCATTCTCGTTTCCAGCCACTGCGGTCTGGAATATCAGCCGTATCCGTCGTATTATGTTTACGAAGCATTCAAGCTCTGGGCCGAGGCCGGGGCAGATATGATAATCGGACATCATCCGCACGTTCCGCAGGGGATGACCTGTTTCGGCAAGACTCCGGCATATTTCAGTCTGGGGAATTTTGTCTTTTACCAGCCGGTGAAATTTCTGCACCGTAAAACGGGATATTTTCTTGAGATCGAGGCGGATCAGAATGGGATTTCGGCTCACCGTGCCGTGCCTTACCGCATTGAAGAAACCCATCTCCGGCTGCTCAATCCGGAGGAAAATGCCGATTTTGAAAAACTTTTTGCCGACCTTTCCGTTCCGCTTGCCGACTCCCGTTCGGCCCGGGAGGCGTGGCACGCCGTCCTTGCTTACAACGGTTTGCAGGGATTTCAGAATGAACTTGAAAAAATTCTGGCAACCATGCGGGAAACTCCTGCCAAAGGTGCCGCTATGCTCCGGAACCGGGTGACCTGTATCCAGCACAGTTCCCAATGGATCGACGGTATGACCCGGATTATGGACGGCAGCATTGAAAAAGCTCCGCCGGAAATGATCCGGATGGTTGAAGAATTTATGACCAGAGAGTTGTGATATCATGAAAAAAGTTATTGTCTGCGATTCCGGGCTCGGCGGATTGAATATCGCTTCGCACTTTTTTGCGGAATCTGCCGTCGCCGGAGAGCGTTGCGAGTTGATATATTTCAATGCCTATCCATCGCCGCAGTGCGGATTCAATAAACTTCCATCGGAACGGGCTCAGGAGGAGGTTTTCCGGGATGTGTTTGAGGGAATGAAAAAATTTTCTCCCGATCTGTGCCTGATCGCCTGCAACACGTTGTCCATCGTCTATGAACGGTTGAAAACGTGGTACGACCCCGGGTTTGAGGTTTCAGGTATTGTGGATGCTGCGGTAGAGGGTATGTTTGATTCTCTGCAGCGATATCCGGAGAGTTCGTTGCTTATTCTCGGAACTAAATCCACCGTTGAATCCGGTGTTTACGCACAAAAATTGATCGAAAAGGGAATTGCTCCTGAGCGGATAAAGGGAATTGCCTGTCCCGGACTTGCCACTTTGCTGGAGTCGGATCCAGCTGCGGTTGAGGTGAAAGAAAGTATTGCCGGATATGCGGAGGATGCGCTGAAACTTTTTGATTCTGAACCGGAAAAATTATTCTGCGCATTGTGCTGTACCCATTTCGGTTTTGCTTCGGAAATATGGGAACAGGAGTTCAGGAAACGGTTTTCCGGTTTTGCCGGACTGATAAATCCCAATGATCTGCTGGGAAAACAATATACAGCAGAGAGATTCAATTATTACTCAAAAATAGATTTTTTCCCGGGAGCCCGGGAGAGCATGAGTGCATTTTTTGAAAATATTTCTCCGCAGATATCCTCAGCTTTGAGAAATGCGGAAGCGGTCAGTGAGCTTTTTAAATTTACCATACCATAAGGAACAGTTGTAAAATGGAAAAACAATGTGTCGTTCTGGTCACCGGTGCCGGTGGCGATGCCCAGGGATGGGGCAATATGCAGGTGACTGAATCGGTCAGAGAGGCCATCATTGCCAATGGTTATGATTGCCGTATCGTGCTGGCCGAAAATCGCGAGGAGATGGAAAAGGGAATCAACAGCGGAAAATGTTCCATCGTCTGGAGTTCGCTGTACTTTTTTTCCGATAGAGAAGATATCATCGGTATCCCGCCGGATGCGGTCTGGATCGCCGATGTGCTTGACGAATTGAAGATCCCTTACATCGGACCTTCGGCGCAGACAATGAAAAACCTTATCTGCAAATTTGATACGCATGAAATCCTTGCCGGAGCCGGGGTCAGCGTGCCCCGTCATGTGCTCTGCCCGCCAAATGATGCCGATGCGATCGACTTTTTTCCCGCTTTTGTCAAGCCCAACGGCGAATCCCGTTCTGTCGGTATCAATGAAAACAGCGTAGCCGACGACCGTGAAGCTCTGACAAAGCAGATAAAATTTATTCAGGATGAACTTCAGCAGGCAGCTCTGGTCGAGGAGTATCTCCCCGGAAATGAGTATACCGTGATGGTAATCGGTAATGGAAAGAAACGGGAGATCCTGCCCGGCAGAGTTACGGTCGATCCTGCTCATTATGGCAAATATCCGGTGCTGCGCAGCGATTTGCGCGGGGTCGGACTTACCCATGTCTCCATCCCCACCGAGCACCAGGAGGAGGCGATCATGCTGGCCAATGCCGCCTGTGATGCACTTGATTGCGATGATCATGTCCGCATCGATATGCGGGAGGGGCGGGATGGCAAATTGCGCATTATGGAGGTCAACGGTATTCCCGGTTTGAAGCCGGTCAAGAGTTGGAGTCCGCAGATTTATTCGTTGTATCATCCCGAGGGGGATACCTATGTCGCTTTGATCGGAACCATCGTCCGTTGTGCTTTGGAGCGTGCCCATGCGTAAACCACCTGTTATTTTGCTCAATATGGGCGTTGATGTTATCAACAACCGCGAAAATGAGGTCATCATTACTCAGTATGTACAGCGCGTGAGTGATTCCGGTGCGGTTCCGATGCTCATCCCGTCAATCGAAAAATCCCAGATAATCGATACTCTGCTGGATATGGCAGATGGGGTTCTGCTGATTGGTGGCCGGGATTATGATCCGGCTGATTACGGGGAAAAAGCTCATCCGGAAACGGTGATGAATCGTATCCGTCCGCATTTTGATATCGCTTTCGGCAAAGCGGTGCTCCGGCGTCAGATGCCGGTATTGGGAATTTGTGCCGGATGTCAGCTTTTGAATATCGTTTCCGGCGGTAAACTGATCCAGCATCTGGATAATGCCGATGAACATCGCAACGGCGTGTTTCATAAAGCGAAAATCGAATCTGAAGGTTTTTTCAGCCGGGCACTCGGCAAATCAGTCGGAGATGAAGTGACGGTGAACAGTTATCATCATCAGGCTGTTTCTCCGGCGGCTACCGGTGCCGGAGCCCGGATCACTGCCCGGGCATTTGACGGATCCATTGAGGCTGTCGAATTCGATGAACACCGGATGGTGCTCGGTGTGCAGTTTCATCCGGAACGGATGGATGACCTCGGCCCGTCGATATTTTCATTGTTGAAAGAGGAAGCTGAGAAATTCAGTTCGCTCCAAAGATAATATATTCAATCATCTCAGAATATCATTCTGAGAACTTGAAAAATGACAATTGCGGTGGTATGGTATAGCTGCGTATATATTGTTTGTGTTTTTTACCAGAAAGGTCAGATCATGATAAAAGCTGCTGTCGTCGGAGTTACCGGATTCGGAGCTACCCATTTTAACGATTTGATGCGGGAGCATGAAGCGGGTCGGGTTCAGCCGGTTGCCGCCGTTATCATCAATCCTGAAGATGCCGGCGATAAGGTGGAACGCCTTAAAGCGGTCGGATGCGATATCCTGCCGGATTTTGATACTCTTATTGCCAAATATGCCGGTAAATTGGATATCTGCTGTATCCCGACCGGAATCGCTCTGCACAAAAGTATGAGTGTTGCCGCTGTGGAAGCCGGATTCAACGTCTATGTCGAAAAACCGGTCGCTGCAACCGTCGATGAGGTGCAGGCGATGAGCGAAGCCGTCCGGAAGAGCGGCAAATTCATTGCCGTCGGTTATCAGGATATGTATCAGCCGTCGACTTTCCGGATCAAAGAGGTTCTCTGTTCCGGAATTATCGGCAAAGCTGTGCAATTCAGATGCTACGCCATGTGGCCCCGTTCTTTTGCCTATTATGGCCGCAACAAATGGGCCGGCCGGGTCGTTGGTGACCGGGGAGAGGCGATTATTGACAGCCCCTTTACCAATGCCTTGGCGCACGATCTCAATCTGCAGCTCTTTTATGCCGGAAATTCCTTTGATACCATGCCGGAAATCGCCACTGTTCAGGCAGCGATGTTCCGTGCCAACGATATTGAAAGCTGTGATACCGCCAGTATCCGCATGACCACCCGCTGCGGCAAAGAATTGCTGATGACGGTAACTCATGCGGCAAACTGCTCGATTCATCCGCTGCATGTCATCCAATGCGAAAAAGGTTACATCCGGACCAACCGCTGTGAAAAATTTGCTGAAGTTTACGATGCTGACGGCAATCAGATCGAAAATATTTCGTTTGATTCTCCGATCCGCACAAATATCTGGGATGCGTTGATCGACCGTATCAACGGAGGAAAAAGCTTTATCTGCACCCCGGAGATCGCCGGAGTTCACACTCTGGTTGCCAATGCGGTGTTTGATTCAGCACCGGTTGAGGTCGTTCCTCCGGAATTGGTCAGTACGGTCACCTTTGATGAAACCGGTGTCCGGCGGCGGGTAGTTACCGGTATTGAAGCGGCCATTCGCCGTTCTTTTGATGAAAAGCGCATGCTCAATGCCGGTGATTTTCCGTTCATCCGGCAGGGAGAGGTTGTGGATATGAACAGCTATCGGAGTTTCGGAAATATCATGGGGTTCGGTAAATGAGAATTCTCAACCGTTATGTAACAAAGGGCTTTCTGATCGCTTTCGGAATGGCGATTCTGATACTGACCTTTGCCATGACCGGAGCCAATCTGATCCGGGTGCTGGATTACGTTTCCCGGGGGATCCCGTTGTCGGTCTTCGGAACCTACATCCTTTATATGATGCCGCGGATATTGACCTTTACCATCCCCTGGGCCGTTATGGTCGGAGTGATGCTGGTTTTCGGCAGAATGTCGGCCGACAGTGAACTTACTGCCATGCGGGCGTGCGGGATTTCGATATTGCAGATCGTCAGTCCGCTTCTGCTGATCACCATTTTTCTCACCGGGATATGCATTTATCTGCAGGTGGAGGTCGGACCTCCGCTGCTGGGAAAATCCCGCAGTATGATGAGTCAGGCCGCTCTGGAACGGCCGCTGGCTATGTTTGAACCGGGCAGTCCGCTTACCTTGAATGCCGGAGAAAGTTCCATTGTCATCAATATTGACAACAAAATCGGCGATCAGGAACTGCAGGGCATCATGCTTTGCAAGGCCCGGAGCAAAGATAATTTTATTGAACAGACCATCACTGCTGAGAGCGGCACGATCACAGCTGATTCCAAAACCCAGATGCTTAATATCGTTCTGCGGGACTGCATGACCAGCAATCATGGAGATCAAGACGGAGAGGTGGTAGAAAGGGTCTTTTCCAATGAATTGATCTTCAAGTTTGACTACGGCAAGGAAGCCAATGCCGGAAACGTCAGCGTGCGGGCGAAATATATGAAGTTTTCCGATCTGCTCGGAGAGATCCGCCGTTTCAAACGGCATCAGTTGCCAACGATCGATTTGGAGATTGAGCTCAACAAACGTATTGCTTTTGCCCTTTCGCCGATTGCATTTCTGCTGATCGGTATGCCGTTGGCCATCAGAACCGGACGCCGGGAAACCAGTGTTGGTCTGTTTGTCAGTGTTGTGCTTGCTGGAATTTTCTTTATGGCGGTCATCATGTGCCAGAATTTGAACAACTTCCCGCAGCTCTATCCGCAATATCTGTTGTGGCTGCCCAATGTCATATTCCAGATCGTCGGAGCGGTAATGACCTGGCGGATTTCTCAAAGGTAAAATTTTATGACCGGCTGGCAGCGTTTTTTTCAGTGGGTGACGATCATATTGCTTCTGGTGGCGATATATCTCTTTTTCACCTTGATTCAAACGATGGATCGTTGTCATTTGAGCAATATGAAACTCATTGCTGCACTGGAAAAAGGCAGTGTCGCTCCGCCGATTCTCCCGGAATCCCGGGTGTCGGGTAAAAAGGCTGCCAATGCGGAATATTTTGACCGGCAGGCCCGTGTCGGCGGAAAATTGACTTCCGCACTTTCTGCGGATGCTCCCAATTTCAATCCGCTTACTGCCAATGAGGCTACTGCCAGCACTATTTTTTCCTTCTGTTCGGCAACATTGGCGGAACGGGATTGGCAAAATCCGGAAATATTCAAACCAATGCTTGCCGAATCATGGGAAATTTCCGACGATCATCTGCTCTACAAAATAAAACTCCGGCGCAATGCCCGGTGGCAACCCTATATCTGCCCGGAGAGCGGCAAATCCGTTCCCGCCCGGGAAATCACCGCTGATGATTTTGTTTTTATGAGCGAAGTTATGCGTAATCCGGATGTGGATTGCGCTTCCCGCCGCAGTTATTATCAGGATCTGGAATCGGTCACCGCGGTGGGCAAATATGAACTGCATATCCGTTGGAAAAAGGCCTACTACGGTTCATTGGATTCCACTTTGTCACTGTTTCCGATGTCCAGAGAATACTATGCTCCGGATGGTGTTTTTGACGGCAAAAAATTTAATATGGATCACCGGCGAAACCGGACGATCCTGAGTTGCGGCCCATATCTTTTTGAAAGTTGGGATAAGGACCGGAAAATCCGGCTGAAACGCAATCCGGATTACTTCGGTATTCCGCTTGGCATTGCGCCTCCTTTGGAAATCCGGGAATTTGAAATAATCAAGCACCCCAATACCCAGCTGCAGGCTCTGTTGGGCGGTAAGCTCGATATGATGGGACTGAGTGCCGAACAATGGATCCGCCGGGCTGATGAAAAGCCGTTCCGGGACGGTTCAATAAAGCGTTACCGCTACAGCGGCCGGGGCTACAGTTATATCGGCTACAATGCCCGGAGAGAATGTTTCAAAGATGCAGAAACCCGCCGGGCATTGACCTTGCTTATCGACCGTAAACGGATATTGAAAGAGGTCATGCATGATTGTGGTGTGATTGCCAATGGTCCGTTTGCTCCGGGGAGTGCTTATGCCGATGCCTCGCTGGTTCCCCATGCCCAAAATGTGGAGGAGGCTAAGCGACTTCTGGCAAAAGCCAACTGGCGCGATTTGAATGGCGATGGTATTCTTGAGCGTGACGGTAAACCGTTCCGTTTTACTATGCTGCAGATTTCCGGAAGTGCCACTCAAGCCCGGATCCTGCCGATGATAAAAGAATTTTTTGCCGCTGCCGGGATCGATATGCGTCTGCAGACCGTCGAATGGAGCGTCTACATCGAACGGCTCAAACAACGCCGGTTCGATGCCTGCAATCTGGGATGGACCGGAAGTATCGATCCGGATCCTTATCAGATATTTCACTCCAGCCAGATCGGGCAGGGGGATAACTTCGTCAGTTACAAAAATCCGGATGTTGACCGGTTGATCGAACAATTGCGCCGGGAATTCGATCTGAAAAAACGGATCGCCATCTGTCATGCCATCGAGCGGCACCTTTACAACGATCAGCCTTATACTTTTATGTTTTACCCGGATGTGCTTACTGCGTTGGACAGCCGCTACCGCAACGTCCGGCTGTTTCCGGTCGGATTGGGCGATATGGCATTCTGGCTGCCCTGAAATTGATCACAGCTGACTTAATTCAGCTGCGATGTTGATCGCTTCATTGAGCACCGGATCGAATGATTTGTCATTCTTTGCTCCGGTGGGAGCGGTAAGTTTTTCGGTTTCTTCGATCAGCTGCTTTTCTGCGGCGTACTCTTTTTTGCGCAATTCCTCATTCAGAGAAACGGTTTTCCGGTTGCGTATTTTCCGGTAGAGTTCAATTTGCTTGAGCAGTTTGGTGTATTGAGTTTCTGCCTTGATGCGTTCCAGAGAATTTTTCCGGAGAGTGAGGATTTTCTGATCCATATTCCGGTCAAATTTGGAGAATTTTGCCGCAGAGGTGGAATCCCAGGGCAGATGGTTGTCGTAATACATTTCGCCTATTTCCATCTCTTCTGTCAGAGAGGGCAGCAGAATATCCGGCTGGACTCCGAGCTGCTGCACCGAACTGCCGGTGATCCGGTAAAACATGGCGGATTCAAAGATCAATGTTCCGGCATCGATCTTGTGGAAAAGCTGATTGTAGGGAGTGAGATTTTCCACACTCAAAACGGTACTTTTGCCGAAGGTCCGGCTATCACCGATCATCACCGCTCTGCCGGAATCCCGCAGCGCAGCCGAAAAGATTTCAGCGGCAGATGCCGACATCTTACTGGTCAATACTGCCAGCGGTCCGGAATAAAGGATGCTTTTATCTTCATCACCATAGACGTTGGAATTCTGCTGGGAGCGCACCTGTACTACCGGGCCGCCATTCATAAAAAGTCCGGCCATGACTATCGCATCGGGCAGACTGCCGCCGCCGTTGCGGCGCAAATCAAACAAAACGGATGCGACTTTTTCTTTTTTGAATTGTTCAATGATCTTTTTAACATCGCTGCTTGCTCTGCGGGCACTGGCATTGCCGCTGGCTGCTTCGTCAAAGTTCATATAAAATCCGGGAAGTTCAATAACGCCGACTTTGATCTTTTTTCCATTGATCGACGCTTCTTTGATGGTACCTTTGGCCGCACTTTCCTCCAGATTGATCTTATCTCTGGTCAGCGTGACTCTGGCGGCACTGCCGGCGTTACCGGAAAGCACATCCAGAGTTACTTTGGTTCCCTTTTCTCCCCGGATGAAACTTACCGCTTTTGATACCGGCATATCGATCAGATCGGTACTTTCGCCGTTTTCCTGAGTGACCCGGATCAACCGGTCGTTGACCTTGAGTTTGCCGCTGCGGGCCGCCGGACCGCCGGGAACCAGTTCCACGATTTTGATGTAACCGTTTTCGCTGACCAAGGTGGCTCCGATGCCGGTGAGAGAAAGCGACATATGAATATCAAAATCTTCGCTGGCCTTTGGAGGATTGTAACTGGAATGTGCTCCGTAAGTGTTGGCCATGGCATTGAGCATGGTGCCGAGAATGTCGATTTTATCTTTTTGGTTTACAGCATTGCCGATATCCCGTTGGCGCTGCAGGATTCTCTGTTCCGGGGAGGGTTGTGCCGGAGCTTTGTGCTGGTCGGATTTGTCATTTTTCAGGTCAATTGCGGTCAATTTGTAGATGAGGAGCTGATGTTTGAGGTATTGCCGCCAGAGTATAAGCAGTTCAGCTTTATTTTTGGCCCGTTTCTGCCGTCTTCGGTTGAGAGAATAGCTTTCGTTGACGGTGAAATCAATTTTTCCGGCCAGAAATTTTTGTGAAAATTGGCGGTATTCTTCAAAACGTTTGGCAAAATCCTGATAAACATCAAATGCCAGTTGGCACTCTCCCTGCTGCAATTTGTAGCCGATCAGCGGTCGTTCCGGGAGATATTTCTCAAGGTCTGCTTCTGAAAAAAATATCCGTTCCGGGTCGAGGGCATCGATGAAATTGTCAAAAATCCTGCCGGAAAACTCTTCACTCATCGGCGTTCTTGAATAGTGGTTGCGATCCAGTACACGTGCAGTCATGGCGGAGATCCGGCGGAAATCACCATTTTCATACTGCACCGGAGCTTTGGCGCAAAGCAACAGGGCTGCACTGAACAGCAGAAGCTGCAAGAAATATTTTTTCATCATTTATGTTCCTGATTTTTCGATAGATTACCCGTTGAGATTTTTTCCGATTATCTGCAGTGAACCGAAATTTACTCCAAGATAATTCTGGATCACCGGGCACTTCGCCCGGAGCAGAAAGTATATCGGTTTGGATTTGAAGTCACCCTCAAGAGATTCAAAATTGCCCTGTCCCTTGGCAATGACCAGATCGGCATCGGCCAAACACTGCCGGAATTCCGGAGAGACCAGTTTCAGCGGAGCTCCCGGGGCATTGCTTCCGGTATCGATCAATGGAAAATCCGCAAGGCCGGACAGTTCGACCTCGTTACGGGTGATATCATTCATGATCGCCTTGCCCCGGACTGCGATGGTGACCTTGTCTTTCATGGTTTCCAACAGCAGCCGGTCGAGGACGGCTTCTCCGCAATTATCCAGGATATAGACGATTTTGCCGGCTTGCTGAATGCGTTGTTTCAGATCGGAAACGGCGTTGTCATCGCAGGGCAGGGTCAAAACTTCCCGGATCATCTCTTCGGCTTGAGAAAGGTCAAAATCCGGATTCACTCCGTAGTCGATCATATTACCGCTGACGGCAAGTTTCAGTCGGGTGATAAATTCATTTGCTCCGGCTGCGGCACACAGTGTTTTCATTTCGTCATAGAGCTCAAGGGCGAGCCGGGTGGAGCGTTCTTTTATTTCAGTAAAACCGTCGGATATTCCGCTTTGACGGGCGAAAAGATCAAAGTAATATGCTGCCATTTCAGGGGGTGTGGCTGTTCGATGATGTTGCTGAAACAGCTCCAATGTTTCCCGGAAATACTGCCAACGCCGGTCCGGGGAACTGTCGACATCCCGGGCCAGACGAAGTGCCTGTTTGATAATGCATTCGCAGCAGTCAAATTGGATAAGCATCAGTTATTCTCTTTATAAAATTCAAATTGCTATCCAGTCAATTTACATCTTTATCCGGAATAATTCAAGAAAAAATCCGAATTATTGTTGATTTTTTCCGATAATGTGTTAGATTACCTGAAAACCGGAGGATTCATTTTATGGCCAATAATCTGCTGTTTGCGTTTATACTTGCAGGGGTCGCCGGATTGGCGACCGGAGTCGGAAGCTGCATCGCCTTTTTTTTCAACCATTCCAACCGGAAGTTTCTTTCGTTATCGCTGGGATTTTCC
Organism: Victivallaceae bacterium; assembly: GCA_045648225.1. Classification (GTDB taxonomy): domain Bacteria; phylum Verrucomicrobiota; class Lentisphaeria; order Victivallales; family Victivallaceae; genus UBA1784. The sequence goes on from JAZRNP010000301.1 coordinate 15,315, forward strand.
GGAGGAGTGATGCTCTACATCTCCTTTGTGGAACTTTTTTCCGGAGCCAAAGAGGTGTTGAGTGCAAATTCCGGCAAAGCCGGAGCGTTGAGTGCCATCGGAGCTTTTTTCGGCGGTATCGCCATTTCTCTGCTGATCGACCGGCTGATTCCGGAATCCCGCAATCCGCACGAATTCCGTAAAGTGGAGGAGATGGAACATCCGGAACATAAGGCAAGAATGTTCCGCAGCGGTATGCTTTTTGCGCTGGCACTTGCCATTCACAACTTCCCCGAAGGCATGGCTGTGTTCATGTCCGGTATGGTATCCGTGGAAACCGGTATTTTTACGGCACTGGCAGTGGCGATCCACAATATTCCGGAAGGAATCACGGTCTCGGTGCCGATCTATCATGCCACCGGGAGCCGTAAAAAGGCATTTTTCTGGTCCTTCGCCTCCGGTTTGGCTGAACCGCTGGGGGCACTGGCGGCATATTTTATTTTTATGCCGTTCCTTTCGGAAACGCTGCTGATGCTGATTTTCTGTGCGGTGGCGGGAATAATGGTTTTTCTCACCTTTGACGAACTTCTGCCGCTGGCCCGGGAATACGGTGAACACCATCTGTCGATCGCCGGTTTGATCGCCGGAATGTTGTTGATGTCACTGGTTTTACTTTGAATATTTGCATTTTTGCCTGACCGGGTGTATTTTATCCGGAATTACGTTTGATGAAACAGGTGTGATATGATTTTATGAAGAGATTTTTTCTTTTATGGTCAGCCGTGTGGCTGTTGATATCCGGTTGTTCGCCCCGGGAAGTTCCTGAACGTATCGAAACTGTCGCCAATGTGAAAATGGGGGAAATACAAACTCCCCGCAACGGGGAAGGCGAACTGTTTGAAACAGCAGCTTCTCTGCCCGGAGGATTCAACCGGATGCAGCTGGAAGTCGTTCCGTTTGAGCACCAGGTTTACCGGATGATTCTGGAAAATGATGAAGTCAAAGCTGACGGAGATATTCTGGAGTGTTCTGCAAAGGTTCTGGAAGAGCATTTCAATGTCAAATTTACCCGCCGGGATGATCGAACGATGGTATCTGAACTTCCGGGGACCAGTATCACACTCCGTCGGGCTTTTTATCTCGGAGTCAATGCGGTCGCAGTGGAATTCGTCGATCGTAAGCTGGCAGAGATTGCAGATGTTTACAAAAAGAGCGACCGCTATCAGCAATATAAAAAAGAATATGCATGGCGCACTGAATTGATTCTGCTGGCACAAGCTGTCGCTGACTTCAAGCTGGATACCGGGAAAGTTCCGGATAAACTGGAGGATTTGATCGCCGCCCCTTGGAATGTTGCCGGATGGAACGGACCGTATTGCCGGAGTTTGCCGGAAATACCGGCAGTTTATAAGAAACTTGCCGGAGAAAATTATGATCTTTATGTCGAGTGCAACGGAAAACGCATCAGAGAGGACAGCCGTTTATGAACTTGTTGGAATTATCCAAGACTATCCGTGAATTACGCAAAAAGCAGGGGATGACGGTAGATGCACTGGCCAAAAAAAGCGGTTTCAGCAAAGGATTCATCTCTCAAATAGAAAATTTCCGTATCACCCCGTCACTCAAAGCATTGATGCGTATTTCTTCGTCACTGGGCGTTTCTCTGGAGGAACTTTTCAGCGGCAATGCGGCTCCGGCCAAACCTTACAGTTACGGGAATCTCGCCGATGGCGAACTTTTTGACCGGGATGCCGGTGTTGAACATGGTATTCATTATCTGGCTCTGGCCCATCGGCAGATCGGACGCAAGATGGATCCGTTCATCATCGAATACACTCCGGGACCGGAACGGGAATTCCTGATGCATGATACGGAGGAGTTCTTTGTCCTGCTTGAGGGTGAACTGGATTATTGTATCTATGACGACGGTAATTGCCGTCACATGAAAGCCGGAGATACCGTTTATATGTGTGCAAATGTGCCGCACCGGGTCATTTTGCCGGCAACCTGTTCCCGGGCCCGGGCACTGGTGATCTATTCTGATCTGCCGGAACTTTAAAAGGGCAATGCCGCCGGATCGATCTTTATATCTCCGCAGTCAAAGCGGAGCATTTCTCCGTTGCAGCAGATGATCATTGCCCCATCAGGGAGGATCTCTGAAAATATTCCGGATAATTTACTGCCGTCCGGACGGATCGCAGTCAGATTTTTCCCCAGAAGTTTGTTGGCCTGCTGCCACTTTTGGATAATGGTTTGCGGTTGGTCGGTATAGAGCCGGTGGAAACGTTGAAAATGCACAAAAAATTCCTGATAAAGTTCATTCAGGTCAAAATTTTTACCGCATTCACAAAAAAGTGAAGTTGCTGCATTATCCAACTGATCGAGCGTTTCCCGGTTCTGGTTGATATTTATGCCGATGCCGGAGATGACGCCGGTGAATTTTCCCTGTTCAAAAATCCCTTCGGAAAGGATCCCTGCCAGTTTTTTTTCCCGGATGTAGATGTCATTCGGCCATTTGAAGTAGGCCCGTGAATCTCCCAGTTTTTCCCGGATCAGTTCCAACGCCGCCAAGGCAATTATTGCTCCGGCGTGAAAGGGTAAACTGACATTTTTGAATACTCCGCTGGCACAGATCGCACTGCCCGGTTGAGTCACCCAACGGCGGTTGAGCCGACCTTTACCGGCAGTTTGTTCAAGCGTACAAAACAGTGAGCCGTCCGGAAGATCGGAAAAGATCTTGCGGACGGCAACATTGGTCGAATCGACCCGATCGGTAATGAGCAGCTGACCGCCCATATTTCAGTCCCGGCTGCCGCTGGCGACTTCCCGATCCTGAAAGAGCATCACTGCCCAGACAGCGGTCAATGCAAAGTAGATCGCACCGTAGATACAGCCGTTTATCAAATAGGCTGCCGGGATCGTCCTGCCGACTGCAATGGCATCTGCCAGCCAGAAAAACTGCCAGTTCGGAATTATTGCGTAGCAGAAATCGCAGATAAGATTCAGCAGTTCCGAATTGTCGGAACGCAAAAACAGATGGCTGGACATGAGACCGAGGAAAAACAGCACCGAACACAGACACATTGTCGGTACCACATCCATCCGGGTCGCAGCAGCCACTGCGATCGCTGCCATGATTATGACTCCGATATTGAGCATGAACAGAGCTTTGCCCAGATCGCTCAAGGACAATTCCGGATGGGGACGGAACTTGAGACAGTAGGCGAACATTCCGGCGATCAGTATCCCGGTGGCGTAGGTTGCAAATTCAGCAAAGGAGCTTCCTTTGAGAAAGTTCATCACCATTCCGGCAGCGCATCCGAGTGCCACAAGTGCGACAAATGCCCCGTAAAGATGCATTTCCATACGGAACTGGTCAACGGCGATATATACCGAAATCACTGAAGCCAGGCAGCAGGTGATGCAAAAGAGCAGAGCTGCCAGCACGATACCGGAAATTTTGCCCAGGACGAAGCTCCAGCGGGGAACCGGTTTGCTCAACAGCAGCAGAACAGTTCCGTTGCGCATCTCCCGGGAGACAGTATAGCTTGCACAGAGCACCGAGACCGCAAAACTGAACAGCATCGTTGTTGCCATTGATCCGTCGACGACCAGCTTGAGCTGTTCGAAGAAGACAAAGATGGTCAACCAGGGATAGTGTCCTATGAGCAGTAATGCCGCCAGCAGCATGAGGAAATAGACCGGTTCACGGATGGATTCCCGGAATGTATTGGCGGCAATTCGGAAAAGGTGTGACATGATATGTCCTGTAAATTATTTTGCAGCGACGGGATCGACCGGAAGAGCCGGAGCTTCCGGAGCGGCAGCGGGCTGAGCTTCTGCGGCAGCAGGCTTGACTTCCGGAGCAGCGGCAGGCTGAGCTTCTGCAGCGGCAGCGGGCTGAGCTTCTGCGGCAGCCGGTTTGCGGCGACGCTGGAGCTGGGCGGGCTGGGTACGGATGGAGGCTTCCTGAACATTTTCCCGGAAGTTGCGGGAGAGGTGACCGACATTGAGCAGATCATCCAGTTCTTCAGCGATCCGCAGCCAGTTTTCTCCGTAGATACGGACGATCGGAGTGGCTTTGGTATTGGTCTTGCGGAGTTCTTTTTCAAAGTCAGCAGAAACAAAGCGTTCATCACCGATGATGACGATCCGTTTCAGTCCGAAACTGTCGATGACTCCGGCCAGTTCGCGGGGGGCAATGCCGCGGATCATTTTCGGCATGACCAGATAGAGCCGACCGTCCTGCATGATGCGCAGATAGGGCTGATTGGTCATTGCGTGATAGGTTTCAGCCAGAATGTAGGGCGACAGATAGTTGCCGATGACGAGCATGGTTTCCGGCCGACGGGAATTGCGGGTGAACCACGGTGCGGCAAACAGCCCGCAGCAGCAGAAAACAAAAACCGCAATAAAAGCAAAACGTTTGAACATGATATTTTTCTCCTTGTTTAAAATAAGTTTCTGTTGATACAAACTTTTATCAATAGAATATAACCGCTCGCCGATGAAAAAGCAACCGATTTTAAAAAAAAATTGCAGATTTAATCCTCCATAGCAGTGCTTGCCGGTTGCATCGGCAACTCTCCTTTGCCGCTTTTTTCTCTGCAAAAAATAAAAAAATTTTTCAAACGGCCTTGACATTTCGGCAAATCAGTGCAATTGTAAGAATGTGGAAGGTTTCCAAACACAACAACGGAATTAATAATTCCGGAAAGGAGCTGTAAAATGTCCGATGCCGCCAAATGTCGCAATTTTGTCATCGCTGGTCACTCCGGTAGTGGAAAAACCACTCTCTGCGAGCAACTACTCTTTTCGTCTGGTGCCATACCAAGGACCGGTTCCGTTGAAAATAAAAATACTGTAAGCGACTTTATGGCAGAGGAGCTGGAAAAACAGTCAAGTATTTATGCATCGGCGATGAACTGTAATTGGAAAGATCATCGCTTTTTCTTTGTCGACACTCCGGGATACGGTGAGTTCGTCGGTCAGGTCGTCGGTGCTATCCGCGCCGCTGATGCTGCAGTTGTAGTGATCGATGCCATCGACGGTCCGCAGGTCGGAACCGCCCGGGCGTGGAAAGTTTCCAAGGCCCGCAAAATTCCCCGTTTCGGATTTGTCAACCGTCTGGACAAAGAACGGGCCGATTTCCGCGCCACCCTCGAAGTCATGCGCAAAAATCATGGAAAAAGCGTGATAATCCCGTTGTACTGGCCGGTCGGCAAATCGGCAGAATTCAGCCGGGTGGTCAATGTCCTTTTTGATGCAGATATTCCGGCGGATATCGCAGATGATGTCGCCGAGTGCCGGGCTCTGTGGCTGGATGCCATCGCTGAAACCAGCGAGGAGTTGATGGAACGCTATCTCGCCGGAGAGGAGCTCTCTGCTGACGAATTGCGTCAGGGATTGCGGGACAGCGTGCTTTCCGGCAGTACCATCCCGGTTTTTGCCGGAAGTTCAAGCAAAGGTATCGGCGTTACGGAGCTGATGGATGCCATAATTGAAATATTCCCCACTCCGCTGGAGTATGTCCCGTTGCCCGGAGGCCCCGAAGTGATCTCCGCCGACGGTGAAGCTTACGGCGTGGTGTTCCGCAGTGTGAACGATCAATTCAGCGGACAGCTTGCCTTTATCCGTACTGTTACGGGTACATTCAAGGCGGACAGTGAAGTTTACAACATCACCACCGGGCAGAAGGAGCGTTTCGGTCACTTGCTGGCGATGAATGGCAAGACTCAAACTCAGGTCGCCGAAGCCGGTCCCGGAACCATCTTTGCCGTTGCCAAATTGAAAAATACCAATATCGGTGACACCGTCGCCGCCAATGCCGGCTGCAAATCTCTGCCTGGAATTGAATTCCCCGGTACCGTGATGTCCTATGCCATCACCGCCGCCAAAAACGGTGAAGATGAAAAAATCGCTGCCGGATTGATGAAAATCGCTGAATGTGATCCCACGGTGCAGCTTTCCCGGAATGACGAGACTCACGAATTTCTGCTTTCCGGTATGGGCGATCAGCACCTCGGCATTGTCGCTAAACGTTTGAAGGAACAATTCAAGGTCGAAGCGATTCTGACCACCCCGAAAGTTCCCTACCGGGAGACGATTACCGCTTCCGGTGAAGGTCACTACCGTCACAAAAAGCAGACCGGCGGTGCCGGTCAGTTTGCTGAAGTCTATCTGCGTATCGCCTACAATGATGCCGGATATGAATTCACCAATGATGTTGTCGGCGGTACGGTTCCCAAAAACTTCATTCCGGCCATCGAAAAGGGTATTCAGGAGGTGATGACCACCGGTCCATTGGTCGGATGCATGATGGAGCGGATCAAAGTTTCTGTTTACGACGGCAAATATCACCCGGTGGATTCCAATGAAATGGCATTCAAAATCGCCGGACGGATGGCATTCCGGGAGGCGATCTCTCAAGCCCGCCCGGTACTGCTGGAACCCATTATGAAAGTCGAGATCCATATTCCCGATTCCTGCATGGGCGATGTTACCGGTGATCTCAACCACAAGCGGGGACGGGTGCTCGGAATGTCCGTCGATGAAGGTCTGCAGGTCGTCCATGCGGAAGTCCCGATGGCGGAGATGTTCAAATATGCCACCGAATTGCGGAGCATGACTCAGGGTAAGGGATTTTTCCAGATGAGTTTTGACCGTTACGAACAGGTTCCGGGAAATGTTGCCAATGAAATCATTGCAAAGCATCAGCCGGAAGCGGATAAGGATTGAAAAATCCGCCGTTGCGGTGTAAATTATAAACAGTTCAAAATTACTTGCAGCGGAACCGGGCAAAAAGTGTCCGGTTCCGTTGCGGTGTGTAAAATTATAAGGAATTTTTATCATGAAGATCCAATTTGGTATCGGACGCAGATGCATCAATCCGGAGGTCCCCATCTCCCTCGCCGGTTACTTCAACCGCAGAATGTGGGACAAGGTGTTGGATGATCTCGAACTCCGGGTGGTCGTTTTCAAAGACGGCGAAAATACCGGCGCAATTATCAATATCGACATCCTGTCGATCAATTGGCTGTTTTACGGTGCCATCCGCAAGGCGATCGCCGATGCCGGAATCACCGGTTTCGATGAAAACAATCTGCTGATCTGCGCCACCCACACCCATACCGCTCCCCAGACCGGTCTGGATCCCAACAGTGATGTCTACAACGCTTTTGTCGGACAGAAGGCAGCTGAAGCGTTTAAAGATGCTCTGGCCAACATGGAAGAGGGCGAGATCTATACTACCGTCGCCTCGGACAACCGCTTCGTTTTCAATCGCCGTTACTGGATGAAAGACGGACGGGTCGTCACCAATCCCGGAAAATTGAATCCCAATATCGCCCGCCCCGAAGGTGATATCGATCCGGAGATTCCCATGATCGCCATTCGCAATGCCGAAGGTATCAAACTGCTCTTTACTGCGATGGTCAACCACACCGATACCATCGGCGGCTGCGGTGTTTCCGCGGACTGGCCGGGGTTCCTGCGCCGCAAAGTCGAACCGCAGCTGGCTCCCGGTGCGATGATGGTCACCATGGTCGGTACCAGCGGCAATATCAACCACTTTGATGTTTCCACCGACATGGATCAGACCTGCTATGCCGAACCGGAACGCATCGGTCACGGCTATGCGGAAACTGTGCTCGCCGCTCTGGATAAACTTGTTCCCATCTCCGGAACCGGATTCAAGGTCAAGAGCCAGACCGTTTCCACCGGTGTCCGCGAAGTGGATGCTGACGAGATTGCCGCCGCCCGGGAAATCGTGGCCAAATATCCCGATATCGATGTAAACAGTCCTGATTCCGTCAAGGATCTGACCAGTGAAGACCTTGCCAAAGGTACTCCGTTTGCTCTCAAATATTTTGCCAATGCTCTGCTCAAAGTCGTGGACAAAAAGAATGGTCCCGAATTTCTGCTTCATTGCTTCCAGTTCGGTGATTCCACCATCCTCGGTTCTCTGCCCAGCGAACCCTTTGTCGAAATCGGTCTGCAGGTCCGCAAAGGTATCAATGCCGGAAAATTCTGTTTGATCACCTCCCACGGCAACTGCAACGGCGGTGAAGGATTCTACGGCGGTTACATCCCCAACCCCTGGAACTATGGCCGCGGCGGTTATGAAGATACTCCGCGTTCATCCGGATACTCCAAGTGCACTGCTGAAGCACTGATTGCCGGTTGGCAGAAGCTTGCCGCAAAATAATTCAAACACCGGAAGTCAATTGATTTATTCATACTGACTTCGGTTTGAGTTGTCAAAAACAAGGGCTGTTGCGAAAGATTTTCGCAACAGCCCGTTTTATTTTAATCGGATTCTGCGGATATATATCAGAGTTCGATTTTCAGTTTGGAATGCATTCTTTCCACTTTGGCCAGAGCTTCTTCCACAGTAGCTCCACGGGCGAGCAGAACACCAAGACGGCGTTTGCCTTTGAGTTCGCCTTTGCCGAAAATGCGCATATCGGTGTTCTCTTCTGCCAGAACTTCTTCCAGATTGCCGAAGCTCACCGCATTGGAATCGCCGTAGACCTTGATCGCTTTGCTGGCGGAGGGGCCGTGGAAAGCGATATTGGGAATGGGCAGACCGAGGATCGCCCGGGCGTGAAGATCGAATTCAGAAAGATCCTGAGAGATCATCGTCACCATACCGGTGTCGTGGGGACGGGGACTGACTTCACTGAAAATGACTTCGTCACCGCAGATGAAGAGCTCAACACCGAAAATTCCGCGTCCGCCCAGAGCCGCAGTGATTTTGCCGGCGATCTCTTCAGCTTTTTTGCGGGCAACCGGGCTCATCGGCTGGGGCTGCCAGGATTCCTGATAGTCGCCATCGACCTGATGATGACC
>JAZRNP010000302.1:0-5561 GCA_045648225.1 Victivallaceae bacterium
CTGAAAAAAATTCTGCTTTCTCTGCGTGACTGGGGCAGAGAGTGCTGGTGCAACTCCGGAGTGGACAACAGCTGCGGCTGCCGTTTCACCAAACAATTCGGTTCACTCCCCAAAGGTTACGACCACAAATATGTTTACAGCCACTTCGGCTACAATCTCAAAGCTACAGAAATGCAGGCTGCGATCGGGATTGCCCAGTTGGATAAATTGAGTGATTTCACCGCCCGGCGCAAAGAAAATTTTGCCTATCTTTATTCCCGGTTGTCCGGAATTGAAGATCTGCAGCTGTTTGAAAAAATCTCCGGTGCAGATCCATCCTGGTTCGGATTCCTGATGACGATCAAACCGGAAAGTAAATTCAAACGCAACGATTTTTCCAGTTATCTTGAGCGCAATAAGATCCAGACCCGCAACCTCTTTGCCGGCAATATCACCCGTCATCCCTGTTTTGAAAATCTGGTGCCCGATGTCGATTTCCGGATTGCAGTTCCTCTGGTCAATACCGATATTATGATGAATAATTCGGTATGGATCGGCGTCTATCCGGGAATGAGTAAGGCGCAGCTGGATTATATGGCAGATAAGATTCTGGAATTTTTCAGAAAAGGATGATTCAGCATGGGTATTTTTGACGGGCTCTCCCCCCGGAAAGTATGGGAGTTTTTTGAATTGGTCTGTTCTGTCCCGCATCCGTCCGGACATGAGAATTTACTTGCGTGTAAACTTGAAGCGGTTGCAGCGGAGCATGGACTTGTTTCCCACCGGGATGAGGCCGGAAATATCCGGATCGACCGTCCGGCGGCTCCCGGATTTGAAAAATCTCCGGTGATATTGCTGCAGGCTCATCTGGATATGGTTCCTTTAGCCGAAGATGGCGATTTTGACTTCACCACCCGGGCGATCACTCCCTGCATTGACGGTGATTGGGTCCGGGCCCGGGGAACGACCCTCGGCGCAGATGACGGCATCGGTGTTGCTTTGGCAATGGCTCTGCTGTGCGACGCCGATCTTGAATGCGGCGCAATTTCAGCATTGTTCACGGTGGATGAAGAGGTCGGTCTGACCGGGGCTTCTGCCGTATCACCGGAGCTGCTGGCCGGAAAATATCTGATAAATCTTGATGGCGGACCGGATGGCTGCGCTTGCATCGGCTGTGCCGGCGGCACCCGGACGGAATTCACCATGATTCCGGAGTGGGAGACTATCTCATCCGGTATTTCTGTCCGGATCGCTTTGAGCGGTATGAAAGGTGGACACTCCGGGATTTGTATTCATGAAAAGCGTGGCAATGCCGTAAAGGCGATGGCAGATTTTTTGTTGGAACACCCCGAGATAAAAATCGCAGTTCTGGATTCCGGAAATGCCGACAATGCCATTCCTTCTGAAGGAGTTTGCTGCGGTGTTTTTACCGGAGATATCGTTGAGCTCCGGAACTCTGCGGCATTGTATGCTGCCCTTTTGAATCAGGAGCTGGATGCCGATTCCATAACGCTGGAAATCAGTGCGGCTGAAATTCCTTACAGTAAAGTTTTGAGCGATGATTGCCGCAGGAGAGTGCTTTCTGCCTTGAGTCTGGTCCCCAACGGAGCGTTGGAAAATGATGAAAAATTGAATATCGTCAGGAGCAGTTCCAATTTGGCGGCAATCTCATTGAAAGATGAGATAATCACCATCCGGACCAGTCAGCGCAGTCTGGATGATGAACAGCGGCAGTTGACCACCGCCATGATCGTTGCCCATTTTGAATCTTACGGAGCCGCAACTGTCCCGGGAAACAGTTATCCCGGCTGGACTCCCCGACCGGAATCCCGCCTGACCGGAGTCTGTTCCGCAGTTTGGGAAAAGTGTTCCGGAAAACCGATGAAACTGGTCGCTATCCATGCCGGACTGGAGACCGGAGCATTCAGCAAAAAGAATCCGGATCTGGAATTGATTTCCATCGGCCCGGAAGCTCACGGATATCACACCCCGCAGGAGTGTCTGTCCATAAGTTCAACTCGTAATTTTTATAATTATCTGATTGAGGTCGTCAAAGCATTGGCTTGACTTGAAAAAGATCCTTTTTATGTTATATTAGTAAAATGCAGGCGACGGTAATAAAATATTACCTGCCGGGCTTTTTTTATACAACCGTTATATTTCAGCAAGTATACCAGAAACCGACCAAGTAAAAGTAATATTTGCAATACCACAGGAGAAATGTATCCGGAGGGGTGTAGTTGATACATCTTGCCGGACGTTCTTCGGCATGGTGTTGCGGGCTCTTGGTCGGGCCTCTGGTATAATGTCGGAGGCGTTCGGTTTTTTTATATGGCGGTTGTTGATGCAGCAAAGGAGCTGAAATGGAATTTCCTGTAAAATCGCATGATGTGATACTTCTTTTGTTTGAAGAGTTCAATGTTTCCCGGTCTTTTGTTTCAACCGTGGCGCAGTGGCTGGATTTTCCTCTGGAGCCCATCAGCGGTTTTTCCACAAGGCTGCTGCGTATTGATCATGGAAATATTGAATTCATGTTGATTTGTACCGCTGGAGAAGCCCGGTGTGCTGCGATATTGACTATCTGCATGGACAGTTTTTCTTTTGCAGAAACCGGATTCAGCCGCCGGGCATTGAAGCAATTGTTCCGGGAAATTGATTGTGAAGAAAAATATGCTTTGTTCGCATCTTCCGGAATAGTGGCCGGAATGAGAAATTCCGGAAAATACGATCACCTTTTCCCGTTTGCTAAGTTGCGGGATTATTTTGCATCCTCCGGAAGTTTGAGGGGCAAATTTATCGCAGAAGCCATCGACTCCATATAAACGTGCGCCGTTGTTCTCTTCCGGGGAACCGTGTGCAGATAAAAAAACAGCGCAGGCCGGAAATTCCAGTCTGCGCTGTTTTAAAAGTATATCTGTCACTTTTTACGGAAGACGATCCGACCTTTGGTCAAATCGTAGGGGGACATCTCAAGGGTCACATTATCTCCGGGCAGAATCCGGATGAAGTTCATCCGCATTTTGCCGGAAATGTGGGCGTTGACCACATGACCGGTCTGGATTTCCACTCTGAACATGGTGTTGGGCAACAATTCTTTTACCACACCTTCAACTCTGATTACATCATCTTTTGCCACGTTAATATCTCCGGTTCGTTTTCAGTTATCAAAATCATGTGCTCATAATGTGCGCTCCACTTGCCGTCCCGGGTACGGACGGTCCATCCGTCTTTGCGGTCAAGTTTAACGCTTTCGCTGCCGATAGTCAGCATCGGTTCAATGCAGAGAACCATTCCCGGTTCCAGACGGGGGCCCTTGCCTGAACCGGTATAATTGGGCACCTGTGGCTGTTCGTGAAGTTGAATGCCGCATCCGTGTCCGACATATTCCCGGACGATTCCCAATTTATGACGGCGGGCGCACTTTTCAACGGCTGCGCTTATCTCATGGACGAATGCCCCGCATCTGGCGGCTGCGATTCCGGCCATCAGTGCCTCCTGAGTGCCCTCCATTAAATTTTTGACATCGGCAGGTTGATCGGTAAATCCGAAAGTCAATGCGGTATCTCCTATCGCACCGTCGAATTTTACCCCGACATCAATACTTACAATATCTTTTTCACTGATGACAACATCTTCTCTGCCGATGCCGTGGATCACCACATCATTGACCGAAATACAGATGTTGCCGGGAAAACCGCAGTAGTTTTTGAATGCACTGGTTCCGCCGGTACGGGTGATGAGTTCACCCGCCAGACGGTCCAGATCGAAAGTTGTCATGCCGGGACGGGCCATGGCCGCCAGATCATCCCGCACAGAAGCGGTGAGCAAGGCGGCACGGCGAATCCGGGCAATCTCTTCCGGAGTATGGATTATCCGGGCTGCGGACATAACAGATTACTCCAAAATTCCGGCAAGTTCAGCGGCAATTTCGTCTTTGCCGGTGCTTTTGCAGGTGTAGAGCAAACCGCGCTGCTCGTAGTAGTCGATCAGCGGCTGGGTCTGCTGGTGGAAGACCGCCAGACGGGATTTAGCCGTTTCCAGAGAGTCATCGGCGCGCTGGAAAAGTTCAGAACCGCATTTGTCGCAGATGCCTTCAGTTTTGGGAGGCATGAAAAGCTTGTTGTAGATCGCATCGCAGCCGCGGCAGTTGAGGCGGGCGGTCAGACGCTGCAGCAGTTCTTCATCTTCGACCTTGAGGTAGATCGCATAATCGATTTTTTTGCCGAGGTCAGCGAGCACGGCATCCAGACGGTCGGCCTGGGGAATGGTGCGGGGGAAGCCGTCGAGGATGAAGCCGTTTTCGCAATCGGGTTCAGCCAGACGGTTTTTGACCATGGAGCAGACCAGTTCATCGGGAACGAGTTTGCCGGCCTTCATAATAACTTCAGCTTCTTTACCGGCGGGGGTGCCTTTGGCGACTTCGCCGCGGAGGATGTCACCGGTAGAGATGTGGGCGACGCCGTATTTGGCGATCATGATGTTGGAGATGGTGCCTTTGCCGGCTCCGGGGGCTCCGAGGAAAATGAGATTTTTCTTTTTCAGCATTTTTTAAATCCTTTCAAAAATTAAATTGATTTGACAATGTAATCGAACAATTCATTTTCATTGACTTCGACCTGAGAGCCGTCGCCCATGTTTTTGACGGTGGCAATGCGGGAGGCCAGCTCATTATCTCCGCGCAGGACGGCGAATTTGGCCTGTGAACGGTTGGCACTGCGCATCTGAGCTTTGAAAGAGCGTTCTTCCAGTTCCATTTCCACCCGGACGCCATGGTTGCGCAGCTGAGCGGCGAGGCCCAGATTGGCAAGGCGGGCGGCACTGCCCAGACCGATGAGATAGACTGCGGTCTGCGGGGATTCCGGCGGCGGAAGCTGCAGAGCTTCCCGTACCAGAAGCAAGCGTTCACATCCGGTGGCAAAACCGACGCCGGGCAGCGGACGTTTTTCACCGGGCAGGAACAATTCGTAGCGGCCGCCTCCGGCGATGGCGATCTGTTCGCCAAGTCCGGAATGGGTCACTTCAAAAACGGTGTGTACATAGTAGTCCAGTCCGCGTACCAGACGGCTGTTGACCTGATAGGGCACCTGAAGCAGATCAAGGGCAGCTTTGACTTCGGCGAAGTAGGCTTTAGATGCATCGGTAAAGCATTCGACATAATCGGGTGCATCGGCAATTATTTTGCCGCATTCAGCTTGTTTGCAATCGAGTATGCGCCAGATATTGCGTTCAAAGCGGGTGCGGCAGTCCGGGCACATTTTGTCCAGATGTTTGGCGAAGTATTCCCGGAGCATTTTTTCGGCCGGGACCCGGTCTTCGGCAACACCGCGGGTGTTGATGGTGAAAACCGCATCTTTAATGCCGATTGCGCAGAGATAATTGTGAAGCATCGCAATACATTCAGCATCGATCAGCGGAGCGCATCTGCCGACATTTTCCACGCCGATCTGGTGGAACTGTCTTCTGCGTCCGGCGGAAGGACGTTCACCTCGGAACATCGGGCCGTAGTAAAATACCCGCTGTTCAGTGCCGTTGGCAACATCGGTGTTGCTCAAGGCACGCATTACACCGGCGGTACCTTCCGG
>JAZRNP010000303.1:0-9588 GCA_045648225.1 Victivallaceae bacterium
GATACTAATGCAAATATCAACTTATATATTGTTTCGTTCATATATATCCTCCTGTTTTTCACGTTTGTTTCATCAACAAAGTATTTCTTTTATTATTTCTCTTTCATCAAAATGAATTGTACCTTCATTAAGCACCTGATATGTTTCATGGCCTTTACCTGCAAGAACTATAACATCTCCTGCTCTACCCATATTGAGTGCATATTCAATAGCTTTATATCTGTCGGGAATAACAACATATTCAGCCCCTGATTCTTTTACTCCGGGAACTATCATATCAATTATTGCATCAGGATCTTCACTTCTTGGATTATCACTTGTGACGATACAGAAATCCGCAAACTGACCTGCAATTTTTCCCATAAGAGGTCTTTTTGTATTATCCCTGTCTCCTCCGCAACCGAAAAGAATTATTACTCTTCCTTTTGCAAATCCTCTTACAGTTTTAAGTATATTTTCTATTCCGTCAGGAGTATGAGCATAGTCAATGATAACCGTATATTCTTTATTGGTCTGAACAACTTCAGCTCTTCCCTTCACACCGGTAGAACTTTTAAGACCTTGCGCTATATCCTGTTCACTTATTCCGCATGCTTTACATACGCCTATTGCACAAAGTGCATTATATACAGAAAATTCTCCCGGAATATTCAAAGTGTATGATACACCCAATGCTTCAAAGCTTACACCTGATGGGAAGTATTCAATATTTTCAGCATACAAATTACAATTTTCGTTAATGCCATAATTTATTTTATTGCATTTGACATTTTCACTCATTATTTTGCCGTATTTATCATCAGTATTTATAACGGCTATATTACTGATTTCAAAAAGTTTTTGCTTTGCCTTAGCATAATTTTCCATGTTTTCATGAAAATCAAGATGATCCTGTGTAAGATTTGTAAAGGCACCCACAAAGAATTTGCATCCGTAAACCCTTGAAAGTTCCAGTGCATGAGAAGAAACTTCCATAACCACATAATCAACTTTTTCTTTTGCCATCAGAGCAAAAAGTTCCCAAAGTTCAAAAGCATCGGGAGTAGTTCTGCCTGTTTCAAAAACCTTATCTCCTATCATATTCTGATTTGTACCGATAAGTCCGACTTTATATCCGCATTTTTCAAGAATACTTTTTACAAGATAGGTACAAGTGGTTTTGCCGTTTGTACCTGTAATACCAATAAGTCTGAATTTATCTGCAGGATTTTCAAAATAGTTTGCACTGATTATTGCTTCTGCTTTTCTTGAATCATCAACGATAATTTGTGTTACGTTCAAATTTTCAATATACTGCTCACATACAACGGCAACAGCACCGTTTTCCACAGCTGCCCCGGCATACTTATGACCATCCGTTTTAAATCCTTTTATCGCAACAAACAAATTATTCTTTTCAATTTTTTGAGAGTTATAACGGATACCGGTAATCTCAGGATCCGAATTATTATAAATCTGCTTTACGCATACTCCGCTAAGCAAAGTCGTAAGTTTCAAAAAATCACCTTCTAATGAACATTATCAGTATAACTGAACTGAACGTTTACAACCGTTCCTTTATTAACCATCGTACCGGCATGAGGTTCTTGTTTATTTACAACAGCCGTACCACCCGTAGTACTTTGTGCAGCATTTATTTCTTTTAAGTTGAGTCCCTGATTTGTAAGTGCTGCATTTGCCTGAGAAGCCGTCATTCCAATCAAATTCGGTACCTCAACCTGCTGATTTTCTTCAAGTTCGGTATATAGTACTACTGTTGATCCATCAGGCAACGTTGAACCGCCTTTCGGTATCTGACTGATAATTGTATTACCTTTTCCGATTACACTATATTTGAGACCGGAATTAGCAAATTTTGCTATTGCATCTGCTTTTACCATTCCCTCAACGTTAGGAACCGTATTATCAAGCGAAGACAGTTCCTCTTCGGTGTATTGTGGTTCTATATTCATATATCTCAAAACATTATCAAATATATTTTTGAATGTAGGTGCTGCAGTTGAACCACCCATGTGTGATGCACCCATTGGTTCATCAAGCATAACAAGACCGATTATTTCAGGATCGTTACAAGGAGCAAATCCTATAAACGAAGCAACATATTTGCCATTTCCACGCGGAATTTTTTCACTCGTACCTGTCTTTCCTGCAACACGGAAACCTTTGATATAGGCATTTTTTCCGGTGTTTCCGGCAACAACGCCTTCAAGTACGTTACAAACAGTATCGGCTGTTTCTTCTGATATAACCTGTCTGATTACTTCGGTTTCGTTATTCAAAACAACATTTCCTGTACTGTCTATTATCTGTTTAACAACGTGAGGTCTTACCATATTTCCGCCATTTGTAATTGCCGAATAAGCAGTTATAAGCTGAAGCGGTGTTATAGTAAATGTCTGACCAAAACTGCTTGTAGCAAGTTCTACGTCATTAAAATTATTCATTTTATGAAATGTACCGCTGGTTTCGCCCGGAAGATCAAATCCGGTGGTTTCTGTAAGTCCGAATGCTTTATAATATTTATAAAAAGCATCCTTTCCTACTCTTGCACCAAGAGTCATAAATAGCGGATTACATGAGCCCTCTACACCCTGTGTAAATGTAACAGAACCATGTCCGGCTGTTTTCCAACTAAGGGAATGCCGGCACCATTTATCAGTTACGGCGGAAGCAATCTTTTAGGATGCCTGATTGCCACCGGTATTTTGCTGTCGATTGCGGCATATACTGAAAATCCCGGTTACCGGGATATATTCCGCCGGGGTAATGAAAACAATTCGGATGGAGATTTTTAAATATGAAAAAACTGGAACGCCTGATAATCAGCTGCGGCGGAACCGGAGGACATTTTTTCCCGGGGTTGAGTATCGCCCGGACGTTTCAGCAGCAGGGCGGTGAGGTCATGCTGCTGCTTTCCGGAATCAATTCAGAGCAGCAGGTCAAAACTGCTCAAAAATATGGGATCAATGCGGTCGCTCTGCCTTTGATGCCGACTCCGAGACGGAATCCGGTAAAGTTTTTTTCCGGGTTGATCCGCGGATATTGCCAATCCGTCAAAATCATGAAATCATTTGCGCCGCAGGCGGTTTTGGGGATGGGATCATTTGCGATGACTCCGGTTCTGCTTGCCGCATTGAGAAAACATATTCCGGTTGCTCTGCATGACGGCAATGCCCGTATCGGTAAAGCCAACCGGATATTTTCCCGTTGGGCCAAAGTGCTCGGTGCCGGATTTCCGGCGGTCAATGGTGACAGATGCCGTTGTCGCATTGCAGATACCGGAATGCCGGTACGTCCGGAATTGCTGTCCAAATGCGGATTTTCCAAAGCGGAAGCGATTCAAAATCTCAATCAGCTGTTCGGCTGTGAACTTAAAGAAGATCTGACGACGATTCTGATTTTCGGCGGCAGTCAGGGGGCGGCGGTATTCAATACCGTTCTGCCGCAGGCTCTTTTGCAATGCCGGAACGCTGATTTTCAGGTTCTGCACTTGTGCGGCAAAGGTAAAAAAGCTGATCCGGAAAATTTATACAGCAAGGCCGCCTTCCCGGTTCTGCTTTTGGAATCCAGCGATGTTATGGAATATTTCCTCGGTGCCGCTGATGCCGTTTTCTGCCGTTCAGGCGGCAGCACACTTGCCGAATTGGCTCTCTTTGGCAAAGGGGCATTTTTGATCCCTTATCCTTTTGCCGCCGAAGGTCACCAGCAGGATAATGCCGGATATTTTGAACGCAACAATGCTGCGATGGTCATAAACAACGGTGATTTTACCGTGGAAAAAGCTGTCGGATTGTTGAATGAAGAGGTTTGTTCCGGAAATGAGAAAATTTCCAAACGCAATCAGTCTGCATCATTGCTCGCTCATCCGGAAGCTGCAGAAGCTATGCTGAAAGAAATTTCTGCAATAATCGGTTGAAAAATTGGACATTGTGCGTTTTTGAGTGTATAGTAAATGAAAGTTATATTGTTTTCTTTGATTTAAAGGTATTTCCAATGCGGATGTCGGGGATGAGAAAAATTCTGGTGATCACACTGGTTATGGCACTGATACTGCCTTTCGGTTCGTCAAAACTTCATGCAATTGATCCGGTGACGATGATGATTCTGGCTCCGATTGCAGTCAAAGCCGCCGAGGTCGCCCGTCCCTATCTGGTCAAAAGTCTGATGGGAACCGGCCGGGGATTGATCAAAATCGGACGGGATGTGTTTCATGTGCTTTATCTGCCCTACGGTCTTTTGGAAATGACTATCGGTGCTCCGTTTAAAAAATTCCGTTCCGGTCTGGTCCATGTGGTCAGGGGAGGGGTCATTGCTCCGATACGGTTGTTTTTGCATACGCTGATGCTCCCGGTATATATGACTGGAGCCAATGTCAATATATGAAGTCCGGTTCTGCAGACAAATCTGATTCTTCGCTGAAAATTCCACCCCGTTCCTATGGGAAACGCCGAACCCGTTACAATCTGCTTGCCCAATGGTACGGCGAAGAACGGGCTTCCGTGGAAATTGCAGCACATACCAGCCAGCCTGAAGTGATTTGTGATATAATTGACAAGGTTTTGCTTGAACCCGGAAAGCGCAATAATATGAATGTTATTGCCGGACTGCAAGCTCAATGGAAGGAGCTGGTCGGAGGATGTTTTGCCGCATATACTGCACCTCAGGCTTTGCGGGACGGCAAATTGATCATCGAAGTAAAACACAGTGCCCTCATTGCCGAATTGGCCCCGTCCCGGGATCTTTTTATTTCCGCAGTAAGGAAAATCGCCGGAGATATTTGTTCAGAAGTGGTTTTTACCATTTCTTCCAATCGCAGATAATACTTTTGGCACAAGCTCCGGTTTCGCAGGATATGTCAATCTTTTTATTCGGCATCCGGCTGAAAAGTGATGATTTTATCGCAGATATTCAGTGTTTCCTGGCGGTGACTTATCACGATGATGGTGGTTTTGCCGCGCAGATCCTGCAGCACTTTCAAAAGAGCATTTTCGGTATTTCCATCCAATGCGCTGGTCGCTTCATCGAGGATCAATACACCGGGATTGCGGTAAAGTGCCCGGGCGATCCCGATACGTTGACGCTGGCCTCCGGAGAGACCGGATGCCGAATTGAGCATCATTGCCGGATTTTCGGAAAATTCAGATAACTGGGCGAGTTTCAAGACTTCGGTTATTCTGTTATCATCAATTTCATCCGGATCGGTTCCCAATGCGATATTTTCTCTCAGCGTACCGTCGAAAATAAAGATATTTTGCGGGACGTAACCGATTTGCCGCCGCCACGCCGGATAGTTCAATGAGATATCGGAGCCGTTGGCACTTATTTTGCCGGATTCAGGTATAAACAACCCGGCGATAAGATTGATCAAGGTGGTTTTGCCGGTACCGGAACGTCCGGCGATCCCGGTTATCTGCCGGGAACGGAATTCGCAGTTGAGCTCATTTATCACCGGTTTTCCCGGGATATAACTGAATCGCAGTTTTTCTATGACAATATCTCCGTTGTAATCAAAGTGTTCATTTGAAACCGGCGGAGTTTCCTGGGCGATATTATTCAGTTCAGCTGAAAATTCATCCAGAAAAACGCTGTTCTGCTTGATCTGGGTCAAGTTATAGTGCGCACGGCTCAAGGCCGGAAGTACCCGGGCCATGGCGGCAATGATGATGGTGAAAAACAGGAGTATTTCTTCATTCGGTGTCGCTGACAAAAGCAGTACTGCGAAGATGACGCAGACCATAAGCATGGCGACTGATTCGAGAGCCAGACGCGGAATTTGCCCCAATGTGTAGAGCGTTCCGAGGCGATGACAGAGATCTGCAGTTTCATTTTTCAGACGCTTATAGAAATACTCCTCCGCTCCGGAAATTTTGATCTGTTCCATCCCCAGCAGCACGTTGAGGCGCAATTTGTTTTCTTTGAGTTCCTGCTGAAACTGCTCTTTGCCCAGACGCTGGTTGAGCTGCTGAAAAAGTTTGGTTATCAGCCATGCGGCAATGACCAATGCTCCGAGAAGCATGATCGCCCGCCAGGGCAGCAGCAGCAGCGAAGCCAGAATCAAACAGAAAATAACAATGGAATCCGCCACCAATTGAGTCGCCGGTTGGAAAAAGTAGTCAAACAATCGTTTGATCCGTTCGATGGCACCATT
Organism: Victivallaceae bacterium; assembly: GCA_045648225.1. Taxonomy (GTDB): domain Bacteria; phylum Verrucomicrobiota; class Lentisphaeria; order Victivallales; family Victivallaceae; genus UBA1784. The sequence continues at coordinate 6,149 of JAZRNP010000303.1, forward strand.
GTATTCGTCCGCAGAGCGGCTGATATAGTGGCGGTAGTCGGCATTTATGTAGGCGTTGAACAAACGGCAGGACAACCGGTGTTGACGGTTGCGCAGAAACCGTGATTGCAGGGCAATGATAAAGAGGGCAAACATATTTTTGAAGATCAACAGCAGCAGCACGGAGCTTATGGCCGTCAGAGTGAATATTTGCTGAGATGCACCGGGGAAGAATTTATGAAATTCCCCGTACAGATTTCTGGAGATAAATCCATCGGGTTCGAGAAAGATCGTAGCTGCAACGGCAAGCAGACCGATACCGGCCATTTCCATGATACCGGCGAGTGCCATTAAAAGGATTATTGCCAGAAATTTCTTTTTGTCTGCCGGAGTGAAAAGTTTCCGGAATTGTTCTAAATATTTTTTCATTTTATATTCTCCGGGGAATAGGTGTTTTTTTCCATAGTAAACACATCTGATCTGTTGCGGAAAAATCCGATCAGCTGCCAACTGGACAGTGGAATTATCCGGGTCAGGGGCAGTTCGGGATTATTCAATAACTTTATTGTTTCAGCAGTGCTGTGGTTGTGAAAATTCATTGATCCGTTCGGATATTCCGGCGTTGTTATGATTCCGGTGAGCCGCAGTGTCCGGCAGAGCAGGGCAAGGACGACAAAGGCAATTCCGATTTTCTGCCAGATGTTCCGCCGGCGCAAAGCACAGACCGCAATTGAAAACAGTGCGGCAATAACGGCAAAAAATGGTGAAAAATATTTTCCGAACATAACATCAAGTGTTTTTATCGCCGGATGCCGGCTGATCATAAGAGTCGAACACATTCCCATTGCCGTAAATAATCCGGTAAAAATCAGAAGCCGGAGCATCGGAGTTCCGGGAGCCCGGGAGGGGGCCGTTAAAGCAACAAGCAGAAACAGAATAAAGATAAATCCGGCAATTTCCAGATACAGCGGATCCGATATTGAAGTGACGATAAATCCGCAATTGCAGCTGATAAATGCAAGTCCGGAACTCCAGTCTGAGAAACTGTTTTCCGGCAGCCGCTGATAAAAGTATGACGGATAATAGCCGTTGAATGCAAAAATCAATTCCTGCGCAATGTAAAAATTGTATATTATTGAGAGAATAACGGCTCCGAGTGCTCCGATGGAAATGGTCAGCAGAGCCGGAGAGTGCTGCTCCGAAAGTCCGCTGATCCGATCAAGCTGCCGGAATGAAGAAAGCATTAAAAGCACGATCGTTCCCGCCGCACAGGTAGCTGCAGCAAAAAATCCGATCCGATCAAAAAAGGGTATCAGCACTAATGTCGACAGCATCGGCAGATGAGTGCGCAGAGATGCGAATTTTTCCGGCTTTTGCAGCACCTTGGCCAGATGAAAGAAGATGATAAGTATTCCAAAGGATACCCAGGGTTTGGATGAACGGAAAAAGGAGAGGTTTTCCAGATTGCAGAGCGTATACAGCAACGGAAAGAGCGGAAGTAAATACGGAATCGTCCGTGGAAAGAGCCGCTTGAGATTGCGATGTATGAGTCCGGCTGATATCAGTAAGAGGATGATACTGCTCAAACTGTAAAAATGGGCGAGATGCATTTTGATGCACCAGCCGATGAATCTGGCATCCAGCGCATCGATCAGATAACTTAATTCCCGAGCCTGAAAACATTGCCAATCGGTACGCAGCGGATCAAAAATGAGTTTTGCCAGCGGCAGTTGTGAATTGTTATAGATCAGAATAAAACAGTTGGCCTCCTGATGAGTGGCCTGGCCTTTGCCGGAAAGGATGAAGCAGAACAGTGGTATTGCGCACAGCACTACCGTGAATATTCCGGAAAAACATAATTTTTTCAAATACTTCATCGGATCCGCCGTTGTTCAAAAAATTTCTGCCATACGGAAATCTGTTCATATTGGCCGATGTCCGTCAGAACTTTGATTATAACATTTTCATCGATTTCCGGATCATTGTAGGTGAATGATCCGATCTGATCGATAACGAGCAGCATATTGCCGGAGTATGCCGGAGGAACCTTGTTCCGGTCTGCGGGGATATTCATCTGCATGATTCCGGCAATCGCCAGCAGCACCGCCAGTATCAGTGAGGCGGTGAAGTATTTAAAATTTATTTTATTTTTATTATCCTTGTCCATAATGCAGATGAATATAGCTGTTCAAAGAAAAAAAAGCAAATTTGTTTTAATGATTTTATATAACTTTATAGGGTATCGATTCCAGAAACGCTCTTCCGTAACCTTTGGAAATGACCCGGGGATCGAGAATCACGATGTAACCGGTATCACTGCGGCTGCGGATTAGCCTCCCCACGCCCTGCCGGAATTTCAGAACCGCTTCCGGCAGACTGTAGTGAGTGAATGAACTTTTTCCGGAGGCGGTGATCCGTTCCAGCCGGGCCGCCGTCAGCGGGTGTCCGGGAGAGGCAAAGGGCAATCGGGTCAGGATGACATTGCTCAGACTTTCTCCGGGAACATCGACTCCGGTCCAGAAGCTGTCCGTCCCGAACAGTACCGAATCGGTATCTTTGCGGAACTCCTCCAGCATCCGGTTGCGGCTCAATTCGCCGCCCTGAACCAAAAGACGCCAGTTGTTGTCTTCAAATTCGCTTTTCAGGGCGTCGGCACAATAGCGTAACGCCTGATAACTGGTGAACAGGACAAAGGCTTTGCCGGAGGTGAGAGCGACATTTTCCCGGATATGACCGATCAGTGAATCCAGATAATTTTCATCGCCCGGATCAAGCAATTGCCGGGGGATGATCACCCGGGCCTGATCAGGCGAAAACGGCGAATCCAGCCGGATCATTTTACCGCCGGAAAATCCGGTACGGCTGACATAGTAATCAAATGAGTTGCGCACGGTCAATGTTGCGCTGCACAACATCACCGGACAGGAGCCGTTGAAAAGGGTGGTGTTAAGCAATTCAGGGATGTTCAATGGAGAAGCGTACAAGTTGGCCGAAGTTCCGCTTTCTTCGATGTAGTAAACTGCATCATCCATCATCCGTCGGGTAAAGGTGCAAAGCGCATCGACTGCCGCCCGGCAGCGTTCCCGGGCACCTTCAAGTTCGGTACGCAGATTGTCATTTTCCAGCTCTTCCAGAACTTCGTCCAGTTTTTTGCCGAGGGTGATCAATGCCGGAGAGAGGCGGTCCGGATAGGTGTCCGGAGAATTTTTCAGCCGCAGAGAACTCTCCTGACTGCGGCGGATAAGTTCGGTATAGGGGGCAAAAAATCCGTACGCTTCATCCCGCGCGGAAGCGGTGAGCATTCGTAATTCCGGCATCAGCGGCCCGGGCTGCATCAGTAATCCGCGCATTTTTTCGGGATTGAAAAGTTTGTTGAGCATACTGACGATCCCGGCTTGAGTGATCCGGATCCCCAGATATTCGGCGGCATTGTTTTCCAGGGTGTGCGCTTCGTCGATGAG
>JAZRNP010000304.1:0-6890 GCA_045648225.1 Victivallaceae bacterium
GGTCTTAGGAAGACAAGAAATCTACTCAACTCCTTGGCACACAGAACGACATGGCTACGATCCGACTTGTGACAAGCAGTCGAGTACAGTCTTTACAGAAAAACCTGTTTGTATTGAAGTGCGGAATCCGGTAAATCGTAAAGTTGCTGGATCCGGTCTCCGGCTGACTCCGGCGGCAGATCGAAACAGATTCTGCCATTTTTCATACCGATGATCCGGTCACCGTAATTCAATGCCCGGTTGATATCATGCAGTACGATCAGGATGGTCAGGGAATATTGCTGTTTGAGTTTGACCAGCAGAGTGAAAAGTTCCCGGAAGGCCGCTGGATCAAGTGCGGAAAATGGTTCATCAAGCAGCCATACTTTTGATTGGCGGGCGAGTATAAATCCTAAAAATACCCGTTGTTTTTCGCCTCCGGAAAGCTCTCCAAGCTGCCGTTCGGCCAAATGGGTGATTGCTGCTGTCTCCATTGTTTCGGTGATGATCCGGCGGTTTTCTGCGGCGGATGAATTATGCATATAGCGGGCGCAAAGGAGCAGCTCTTTGACGGTGAAACTTTCCGGATGAATTGGGTTCTGCGGCAGATATGCCAGATACTGCGCCAATTGCCGGGCGGAAATTTGAGTTGACGGAGTGTCGCCGATAATGATTTCTCCGGCATCCGGGCGCAATATCCCTGCGGCGGTTTTTAGCAGTGTGCTTTTGCCGCATCCGTTGACACCGGCGAGAATGGATATGGAATTTTCTGCCGGAATACAGCTGACTTTATCAAGCACCGGTTTTCCCGGACGGTAGGCGAAAGAGATTTCCCGGAATTCGATATTCATGACATATCCTCCCGGGAATTGATCAAAAGCAGAATAAAAAAGAGTGCTCCGCAACCGGAAAGAAATACTCCGGCCGGGATTTCAACACCTTCCGGAGCGAGAAGCTGTCCCAGATAATCTCCGGCGAGAACCAATTCCGCACCGGCGATGGCACTGCCGGGAATAATGATCCGGTTTGAACCGCTTTTACCCAACAGCCGCACCGTGTGCGGAGCGATCAATCCGGCAAATCCCAGCAATCCGGCGATCCCGGCGGCACTGGCTGCTCCCAATGCGGCAACACTCAATGCGGTCAACCGGGTTTGAGCCACCCGAAGCCCCAGACTGGTGGCATGATCATCTCCCAAAGCGAGAATATCCAGTTTTTTGCTTAAAACCAGTGCGGCAATGATTGAGATCAGCAATCCGGGGGCAAAAAGTTTCAATTCGTGGTAAGATACTCCGGAAAAACCCCCCAGTAAAAAGTTGAAAACTGCAGAATACCGTTCGGTACCGAACATCATTATGACGGTGGAAATGGTCCCGAATAACGCTCCCAAGGCGACTCCGGCAATAATCAGACGCAACGGTGAAAGTTTCCGGCTTCCGGAGGCGAGGAAGATCAGCAGCGTGACTGCCGAGGCACCCAGAAAAACTGCGATCCCGAGATAATTTATCAATGATGGCAGCCAGATCATCACTGCAATTCCGGCACAACCGCCTCCGGCGGAAATTCCCAGTAAATCCGGAGAAGCCAGCGGATTGTGCAGTGTGCTCTGCAAAATCGCTCCGGCGCATCCCAGGGCGGCTCCGCACAAGATTGCTGCGATGATCCGGGGGATGCGCAATTCGAAGATTATCGTTGAAACGGTGACATCATTTGAGTGTCCGCACAGTACATTGAAAGTTTCATAAGGAGATATTTCTCCGTTGATCAGCAGAGCCGCAAAAACAGTTATTACCAGCAATATTGCCGGTAGAATGACGGCGGTGATGCGGCGATGAAAAAAATTCATTTTTCCGGACCGGAGGTTTTGATGATAAGAAGTTCCCGGCGGCAGTTGAACCGCCACGGAAAGGACAATTCATTGACTCCGGGACAGACGATCATGGTGGTGTTCCAGATTTTGTGATGGAATATGCCGCGTGCGAAAAAATTGCCGTAGTGGCTGTGAATATGCAGCGGAACATTGATAAAAGGCAAATTGATTTGACCGCCGTGGGTATGACCGCAAAGAATGATCTGCGGGAAGTATTGCCGCTTTCTCCGGTCGAGTGCCACTGCGGTATCCGGGCTGTGCGCCATCATGATATTGAGTTTGTTCATATTCATTTCCGGAAGTTTCGATCTGCCGGAACTGACATCGGCGACTGCACTGAAGACCAGATTGCCGTCGGCCCAGGTTTCATTTTCAAGAAACCGGATATCCTGTTTGGCATAGAATTCTTTCCAGAAATTTTTTCCGAGCCAGGTTTTACCGTATTCCCAGTTTCCTCCGGCTGCCAGACAGACTCCGGCTCTTTTGCGCAGCTGCGGCAACAGCTCTTCCAGAGCGGGGATATCGGTGGCATCGCCTACCATATCTCCGCCGAGGAGCAGATAATCCGGGGAATAACGGGACAACAATTTTTCCAGATGATGGACGATACGCAAACTTTTCCGGGAGCGGTGGTAGTGCAGATCGGTCAGAAATGCAATAGATTTGCCGCCGGGAATTCCGTGAATCTCCGGCAGAGTGTACTCCGCTACCGAAACCGGATAGCCGGTGATAACACGGTATCCCGGCACCCGTTTCGGGTTCAGGTACTGCCAGCGGCAGAGACGGTGCGGAAACTGTCTCAGCAGCGGAAAATATTGTTCCTTAATCGAAATCACGCATCAAGTTCCGAAATGATTTCTGCCGGCAGGGATCTGACGGCGATGAGTTTGGCACTTTTTCCGTCGGGGCCCTCAAAAGTTTCTCCGGCACGGCAGTTCAGAACCGCCTTGCCCAAGCGGGTGCGGTAGGAGAGAAACCGGCGATCCGGGTCTCCATCCCAGGCTCCGAGCAGATAATATGTTTCATTCTGGCTGCCGGCGAGCTGGATTTCGATTTCCGAGCCGATAACGGCAGTGTCGGAAACTTCGACCTGCTTCATTACCACCGGCTGGATATTGGCCAGTTCCCGTTCCAGTTCGGAGCGGCGGCGGCTGAGATAGTTGCGTCGCTCTTTGGCGGCATCGAATTCGGAATTTTCCCGGAAGTCACCATGGGCGCGGGCCGTTTTGAGAGCTTCCCGGTTTTCCGGAACGTGGATATTGATGATGTCATCCAGTTCTTTGATAAGCATCTGGTGGGATTTGACGCTGGTGTAAGAGGGTTCGTGGACCGGAACGGCAGCGACGGTTTCCGTTTTGCCGATACCGGCATTGAGGATTTTCTGTCCGGCACCACTTTCCAGATATTCCTGAAGTTCTTTGGACTGCCGGGCAAGTTTGACCATCAGACTCTGGCGTTCTCCGGAGCTGAGGAAAAGGGCACTCTGAAGCAGGGAACCGAACATGATGGTATCTCCGCCGAGCATATCGATCAGATGGCCCTGAAACGCTTTGTCATCCATCAGCATTGCCCGCATTTCTCTCCGGGCCGCACCCCAGGCTTTGGGAGGTTCTTCGCCGCCAAGAATACGGGAAACATTGTCCAGATTCACCAGCTGGAGCAGTTCGGCATCCGAACGTTTTTTCCGGTTTTTCCAAATCCACAGCAGCAAATCGGCACTGCAGCGGTGGGAGTTTGCCATATCACAGATCGCTTCATCTGAAATGTGTGCGCAGAGGCAATTCAAAGCCTTGAGCGGCAGTTTGATTGCACAGGCGGCAAGATAATCTTCATCAAAAATCTGAGCTGCAACAGAGGAAAGTTTCTCCAGAAGCTTGCTGGCAAGTTCGCCCCAGACTGCGAAATCAGCAAATCCGGAATCGGCAGGATTCGCCGGGAAAAATGCGGTTTTGCCGGTCAGCGGAGAGAGGATCTGCGCCAGTTTTTCTCCGGATGCCCGGTCGGAAATCTTGGCAACGATGGTTGCAAGCAATTTGCTCTCCCGTTTGGCAGTATCCGCTTTGAGCCGTTCAAAAAAGGTGTGAAATGCCACGATTTCATCGTCAGCAAAGTTGCCGCAATTGGCAGCACTTTCGGCATCCAGAAGCATATCGACCTCTTTCAGACTGCGGCCGTCACAAGCCCGGCGGGTTCCCGGACGGGCGGTCGTCGGAGCCGCAGCAGGAACGGCCGCAGAGGCGGCAGACGCTGCCGGGGGCACCGCCGGAGCAGCTGAATTCCAGTATTTTTCAAATGCGGCAGCATCCATGGTTTTTGCGCAGCCGGATTGTGCCATCAGTTTCATTTTTGCATCGGAGACCGGAACCTGAGCCCGTTTGGCCACGATGGTCCGGAAGCGGTCGGCACTGATCGGAACTGCGGAACGGCATTCTGCCAATTGGATAAGTTCCGGACCGGAGCTCAGTACGACCGCATCCTGCAGGATGATGTCCAGCGGAGTAACTGAATTGCTGCCGCAGCTTCCGAGCGGCATCAGCGGCAGAGAAGCATTGATGCTGTCCAAGGTTCCGGCAACTGCCCAGCGGCGGGAGGCGACCAGAAAAATAACGGCTCCGTTTTTAATCGCCAGCAAACGGGCAAAACGCAGAGCGATATCACCGGGTTGAGCTCCTTCGTTGCGCACTCCGAGAGCTTTGATCACCGGGGCGTGGTTGAGATAGGGCGGCAGCAGAACTTTCACTGCCTGAATGAGTACCTTGCGGAAAAATACCTTTCCGGGAACCCCCATCAGTGCAATATCCATTGCGAAACGTGCCGCAGTCCGAGTGAGCGAAGATGAGCACCAGTCCTCCCACAAAGTCTCCAGCCGGTCGGCCAATTCTTCGGGAACCGGTTTGCCGGTTGCGGCGACAAAATCTTTCAGTGCGTTGAGTTGAGTCTGTCCGGCAGACTCCATAACTGCGAGCATGAGCTCGTCCAAACGTGCGATATCCATAAAACTCCTTGCTTATTTGTTATTTTTTCTGAACAGACATACCATTAATATACCGTTTCGGAGATATTTTTACAAGCTAAACATGCCGGTAATTGCAAAAAACTGCAGGGCTGCTCCCGCTGAAACGAATAAATGCCATATTGCATGGGAGAATTCCCGGCGGTTGACATAGAAAATTACCCCAACGGTATAGCAGATACCTCCGGCAGCAAGCATCCAGAGTGAACTCCCGGGAAGCATCCGGAAGAGTTTCCCGGCAATTGCGATACAGCACCAGCCCATGGCGATGTACAAAATGATTTCAAATTTTTTGAAACTCCGGATGTCGAAAAAATGTCCGGCACAACCGATGAGTGAAAGTCCGGCCAGCAGTGAAAAAATAATTACACCGGTACGGTCCGGAGAAACCCGGCACAGCAGCGGCGCATAACTTCCACTGATAAGAAAATAGATGGCGCAGTGGTCCAGTTTCCGGGCGATTTTGCGCCCCCGCGGGTTGCGGAGGCTGTGATACAAGCCGGAGATCCCGAACATAAAGAGCAGACTTGCTCCATAAAATGTGTACGCAATATGTCTGTATATGCCAACTCCGGGCAGAACATGGCTGAAAAGATGAAACATTCCGGGCAACAGCAATGCAAATCCGGCAAAATGAGTCATCGCATTGAGCCGTTCCTCGCGGACGGTGTATTGTTTTTCTCCGGAACTCATCAAATTTTCACCACCGGATCAGCAGGGCCGCCCAGGTGAGTCCGGCACCGAAACTCACCACGAGGACATAATCATCTTTCTGCAGCTGACCGGAACGGTTCAATTCATCAAGACAGATGCCGATCGAAGCACTTGAAGTATTGCCGTAGCGTTCGACATTCTGATAAACTTTTTCCGGCATTTCCAAACGGGAGGCAACCGCAGAAATAATGCGCCAGTTTGCCTGATGGGGGATCACCCAGCGGATCTTTTCTCGGGGAACTCCGGAACGTTCAACCAGCGTCCGGCAGGCCCCGGTCATCGACTGTACTGCCAGCTGGAAGGTTTTGGGGCCGCCCATTTTGATGAAATGCAGATGATTATCGACCGTTTCATGGGAAGCGGGCATGGCGGAACCGCCGGCGGGCATCTGCAGAATATCACCGTAATTCCCGTCGGCGCACACGATGCCGTCAGCGTAAAAATCCGGAGTTTCCGGATTGCCGTCATTTTCAAGAATAACTGCCGAAGCCGCATCTCCGAACAGTACGCAGGTCGAACGGTCGCTCCAATCCACAATGCTGGAAAGTTTCTCCGCACCGATGATCAGTGCCCGTTTGTATTTAAGTGGGGATGCCATCATGCCGTAGGCGGTATTCAATCCGTAAAGCAAACCGGAACACGCTGCTTCAATATCAAAACAGACACAGGGGGCCGCGCCGATTTTCCGCTGAACAATGGTCGCCGTATTGGGAAACGGCATATCCGGAGTTACCGTAGCGACAATGATGAGATCAAGGCTGTCTGCCGGAATCCCGGCGATCTCCAGTGCTGCCAGTGCCGCCTTGGATGCCATATCGCCGGTCGTTTCTTCGGGTTTGGCGATATGACGTTCTTTGATACCGGTTCGGGTGACGATCCATTCGTCGGAGGTATCGACCATTTTTTCAAGATCAGCATTGGTGAGCAGCCGTTCCGGAGTATAACGGCCGGTACCGATGATTCGTATTCCCATCTTTCAATCTCCTGCAATATCTAAATATGTTTTTTTCTTCAAGGGAGGTAATGCGGTGAAGTAGTCACTTTCTCCGCTTTCCTGGAGTCCGAGTTCATGCCATGCGACATTGATGCTCCAGCGTTTCAATTCGTCATAAAAATTATCGTCTGCCCGTTTGCCGGGACAGGTGTAGTCGATGATCGTCGGATTGGTGGCGTAGATGAACGCCGGAGCAAAAACCGACAGCGCCCAGCAGCGGGCTTTGCGGTAATCGGCCTTATTTTGCATTTCGCGGTTTAAAAGATATCCTACGAAAAGCCGCATACCGAAGTGATAAAAACAGGTTCCAAAGGTGACTG
>JAZRNP010000305.1:0-4307 GCA_045648225.1 Victivallaceae bacterium
ATCCAGGCAATAACGGCAGCTTCGGCCCGCTGTTCAATCGGGATAGTGGCCGTTCTGGCGACGGTTCCGCTGCCGACCGGAACCGCGTGTTCGACTACCAATCCGGCAAACCGTTCCGCCAACTCCCGGTAACACGGAGCAAAATTCAAATAATTTATAACAGCCTGATAAAAATCTGCCTCATAAATTTTCTGCTTTTTCTCCCGGGAACGGCGGGAGGAAGCAAGTTGTTTTTGATATTCCGGAGTCTCCCGTTCTGCTTCAAGTTCAACTTTGACCGCTTCTGCGACATCTTTATCCATAAAAAGGCCGCATTTTTCGATCCGGTTGCGCCGCTTGTGCACCAGAACCCAATAGGGAGCTCCGCAGCTTTTCAGCCGCCGGGTCAAACCGGCATCGCCGGACTTGATCAGCACCCAGTTATCCGGCAGAGGAACCACTTTGCCGTTATAGAGCAGTTCCCGGGGCCGGGCAGTGCGCCAGACGATAAATTCTTCAGCAGACTCCATTACAATTCAATAAGTTCGTATTCGGTCGATCCCAAGCCGATTTTTGCGGCATAATTCAGCTGCTCTTTACCACGAAACCGTTTTCCCTGTTCCGCAACGGCGTTATAGCAGGCCTGATCAATGGCGACCGGGTCAAGTGAAGCAAAAACACCGATATCGGAAACACAACGGCGCATGGGATGCGGTTCACAATCACAGCCATTGGTGACGTTGATACAGAAATTTATGTAAATATTCTTTTTTCCGTGGTGAGCAGCCATAGCATATTCCACAAGCTTCTCCCGGAAAATCCGGCCGCCGGTCAAGGCGTTCCAAAGTCCTCCCAGAGAAAGGATCGAAACGGCATAATGCGGACAAATTGAGTAGCATGCACCGCAACCGATACACTTTTCCGGATCGATAACATAGCTCTTTTTGCCCTGACTTATGGCATTTTCATTGCAACGTTTGGCACACAATCCGCAACTTTTGCAGAGCCATTTGCGGATTCGCGGCTTGACTCCGAGATGCATCGCCATTTTACCGCCCTTGGACGCAAAGCCCATGGACAATTGTTTGATCGCTCCGCCGAATCCGGCAAGCATATGACCTTTGAAGTGAGAGAGAACAACGCACTGCTCCGACTTGGCAAGAAATCCGGCAATAGAGGCGGTCTTGAAGTGCTTGCCGCCGGGAACCGCAACATTGCAGGAATCCTCTCCGGAACTTCCATCAGCAATCACCACCGGCAAACGGTCAAATCCATGATCGGCAGCCAGTTTGCGATGATTTTCGCCATTGGCGCGACTGCCGCCGTAGAGCACATTGGTTTCGGCGTAGCATAATTTGCTGCCGCGCTTTTCGAGCAGATCAATTACATTAAGATAGCAGTTCTGAGGAATATAAGTGCGGTTTCCTCTTTCACCGAAGTGCAGTTTTACCGGAATTTCGGGAAGCAATCCCGGATCCTCCCGTTCAAGCAGAGCTTCCAGAACCTCCCGGGCCACAGCAGAGATTTCCGCCTCGCTGAAGCTGGTATCCACTTTTTTAAAATATACTTTGGCGGCCATTTGAATTTCCTCCCGGAGTTGTAATAAAATATTCCACTTAATATACACCGTTTCCGGCAAATTTTCAAATCCCGGAAGCTGTGCAGCAACGTTTCCGGAATTTAAGTAAACTTGAAAAATCACTTAAATTGCTGTATATTATAATTTGCTATTTTTAAATAAACAAAATCAATTAAGGACACAGCATTATGAAATTGCCGGAACTTGCCGCATTGCTCTGTTATTTTGTTCTCGTACTCGGGATCGGGATCTACTTCTTTTTCAAAACCCGCAGCAAAGGCGGCGATGAAAAAGAGTATTTCCTCGGAGGCAGAAATATGAATGGATGGGTTTCCGCCCTTTCTGCCGGAGCCTCCGATATGAGTGCATGGGTACTTATGGGATTGCCCGGTTCGATCTATCTTTACGGCGTCGGTCAGGTATGGATCGCCATCGGACTGCTTCTGGGAACCGTCTCCGCATGGCTTACCGTTGCTCCCCGACTGCGCCGCTACTCGATCGTTGCCAATGATGCGATCACGGTACCGCAATTTCTCACCAACCGTTTCTGTACCGGCAAACGGGGGATCATGGTCATTTCCGCAATAGTCTTTGTGCTGACTTATTGCGTTTACACCGCCTCCAGTTTGTACGCCTGCGGAACCCTTTTCAACACCGTGCTCGGGATGAATCCGCAAACAGCCATGCTGATCGCCAGTGTAGTCATTGTGGTCTACACCTTTCTGGGCGGATATAATGCGGTCTGCTGGACCGACTTTTTTCAGGGGCTGCTGATGCTCGGAGCATTGATGCTTATTCCGATCATGGCAGTGGCAATGATGGGTGGAGCCGGATTTATCCAACCGGAATTGACCATCCCGGAAAACTACTACAGTCTGCTCTCCAGCGGCAAAGCCGATTGGAAAAGCTTCGCCGACATCCTCTCCGGTCTGGGATGGGGGCTGGGGTACTTCGGAATGCCGCACATTTTGATCCGCTACTTCTCGATCAAAAATGAAAAAGAGATGCGGAAATCCCAGATCATCGGCTGTTCCTGGTTCCTGCTGATCCTCATCGCCACTACGGCAACCGGATTGGTCGGACGGCAGCTGCTGGGCGACAAACTCGCCGGCAGCGATGATCAGAGCACTCTGGTATTTATCGACATGGTTCGTACGGTATTCAACTGGATCGGAACCAATATCGGATTAATAACCATCGCAGTTTTCTGTGCCGGAATTCTGCTGTCGGCGATTCTGGCGGCAGCGATGAGTACTGCAGATTCCCAGCTCCTGGCATCAGCTTCGGCGTTTGCCTCTGATATCTACAAACCGTTATGGCGCAAAAATGCTTCCGACAAAGAAATGCTCTGGGCGGGACGACTGGTCGTGCTGGCGATCGCAGTGGTGGCCTATTTCATTGCAGCGAGCCCCAATTGCAAGGGTTTGATGGGGCTGGTCTCCTGTGCATGGGGTGCGTTCGGAGCGGCTTTCGGTCCGGTGATACTGGCGGCACTTTTCTGGAAACGGCTCACCTACTCCGGGGCTCTGGCTGGAATCATCTCCGGCTTTGCGGTCGATATCATCTGGTATATCTTTATGGGTTGGACCGGAATTTACGAGATCATCCCCGGATTTTTCGCCGGAGTCATCTGTCTGGTGATCGTGTCGCTGCTCAGTACGGCACCTTCAGCCGAGGTAATGGAAAAATTTGAAGCGGCGAAAAAATCTTGCGACTGAGATTTCCCCCCCAAAAAAACAGAGGAGGCCCAACGCCTCCTCTTTTTTTGTACCGGAATTAAACTTTGAGTGAGAGGCATTGGGAGTTGTCCGGTATGCAAAGTTTCTCTTTGCCAACAACAAAACAATCTTTTTTAAGTAGCAGCATTCCCACTATTCTTAGTATTCCAGACACAAGCGATGCGCAACAAAAAAAGGCTGTTGCAAACGCAACAGCCTTTTTGCAGTGATTCAGATGAATCAAGCCAGACGGGCTTCCAGACCTTCGAGCTGTTTGACCAGCTCAGCAGGAAGCTTGGCACCGAACTTGGCGTAATGTTCTTTGATCATAGCCAGTTCGTTCTTCCAGCCTTCGACATCGACCTTGAGCAGTTCTTTGAGATCGTCGGCGGAAACTTCACCTTCCAGACCCTTGAGATCGATGGAAGCTTCAGTGGGCAGGAAACCGATAGCGGTTTCGTTGGCTTCGCCTTTGCCGGAGCAACGGTCAAAGACCCAGGCGAGCACACGGCTGTTGTCGCCAAAGCCCGGCCACATGAATTTGCCTTCGGCACTCTTACGGAACCAGTTCACGCAGAAAATCTTGGGCAGGTTGCCTTTGGCAGCACCGGCTTCGCCGATTTCCAGCCAATGTTTGAAATAATCGCCCATGTGGTAGCCGCAGAAGGGCAGCATGGCGAAGGGGTCACGACGGACGGTACCGGCCTTGACGTCAAGAGCAGCAGCGGTAACTTCGCTGCCGACGGTGGAACCGATGAACACACCATGTTCCCAATCCTTGGACTGGTAGACCAGCGGCAGGGTGGTGGGACGGCGTCCGCCGAAGAGGAACGCGGCGATCGGAACACCGGCGGGATCTTCCCATTCGGGAGCGATGGCCGGGCAGTTGGCGGCGCGGGCGGTGAAACGGGCGTTGGGATGGGCAGCCTTGACCGGCTTGCCGTCGGCATCGACCATATCGGGGGTCCAATCGTTGCCCTTCCAGTCGATCAGGTGAGCCGGAGCATCGTAACCGATGCCTTCCCACCAGA
>JAZRNP010000306.1:0-2430 GCA_045648225.1 Victivallaceae bacterium
CAAGTATGGTATCATTATCTTCCTGATAGAGCAAAGCAGCTCCAACTGATCCTTCCACTACTGGAAAACTCGCGCCCACCCGGCCGGTCAATGAAAACGGCCCCGGTAATTCCGAACGCATGATGGTTGTCTGTTCTTCGCCCCGACGCAGAGAGATTTTGCAGGCAACATTGAGCTTCCGCGTTATATCATCCATCAAACCTTGCGCATGTTCAAATATCTGCATACTGCGGTAACAGTGATGCACCAGCGGCAGAATACCGTGATCCAGTTCATAACGCCCGGCATCATCTTTACGCACCCAGCGGTGTTTCAACAATGTCTGCAATATCCGATAAGCACTGCTCATTGAAATCTGCAGTTTTTGGCGTATCTCACTTTGTGTAACTCCGCTGTCGGTACTGCTCATATACTCCAATACGGCGATAGTATGTTCTACGGCGGGAATCATGTTGTTCATATTTGAACATCCTATGTTATTTTTTGAACACCTTTCATTACTATAGCCTTTGCAAAAGATTTTGTCAATAATATTTCGCAAATATTTCATGATTTTTTACGTTACGCGATCAGGGCTTCTTATTGGCAACAAACTGGATCAGTTTCACGTTCATAGGGTGTAAATTTTTGAGGCACCCTTGCACATCTTTTTCAGGCTTTTATCACTTAAGGGTGTAGCAAAACGCTATACTCTATATCAAACATCTTTTTCTGATCCTCCCACATAGGAGGTAATGCCTGTTTGAGTTTTTCTGTGCTGATGCTTTTATTTATTTTTCCGGCAAGGACTGCATGGATGATATCCGGAGCAAGCAGCGTAAACCGTGATTGTTTAAAATATTGAATCCTGACAAAATCATCATTTACGGAAAAGTTCCTGATGAATTAAAATCAGGAAATTACGAAATTATTTCGTTTTCAAACACTTCAATGGGTTGGAAATACGGTCATCGCGGTGTAAGTTATAGGGAGAAACAATAATATGGGAGGAAGAGGAGCAAGCAGCGGCGGCAGAAGTGGTCGTGCCCCACGAGGTTATCGGACGGTTGGAAAATCCCATGGAATACCGATTATAAAATCGCATTTGCACAAAGGGAAAATACTACCGACAGAGGCAAAGCCTAATTCACGGTATTTAGGGATGAATAAACGAGGTGAAATAAAACAATTAAGAGTCTATGACAAACAGGGGAAAGTCAAAATGGATATCGATTGGCAACATTCATTTGATGGTCATTCGGTAGGAACAGTACATGTCCATAGATGGAATGGTCGCGAACGGACATTAGAACATTCTCCTTTAAGCAAATCTGAGATTTCAAAATACAGAAAAGCTATAGAAGAAGCGACTGGCAGAAAGGATTTAATATGGGAATGGAAGTGAAAACAGCACTTGATAAGTTTTATGAAGTGTTTGATAATGCTGAAATGGATGATCTATTTTTTGATTACGGTGGTATCAGTTACCAATTAAGTTATTGCGGTCATTATATTTGGACGGAAAAGACAGAAGATGGAAACGATCCATGGGAATACTGTTTCGGAGAACAGGGCAGAGAACTTTTTGAAGCAGTCCTAAACGCAAAAGTCAACCAGACTCGCGATAAAACCATCCGGGAAATTCTGTCTGAATTGCCGCCGGAAGCATTATCGCTTGGCTGAAAGGATCTGACATGGGAATGATAACGGCTCTTGATAAATTTTATGAAGTGTTTGATAATCCTGAGAAGGATGATTTGTTTTTTGACTATGAAGGATTAAGTTATCAGTTGAGTTCTTGCTGCTATATTTTTACATGGAGAACTGAAGATGGTGAAGATGAACAAGAATACGGATTTGATGAAACTGGGAAAGAACTTGCTGAAGCGATCCTCGATTCCATAGTAAATCAAAATCGTGATAAAACCATCCGGGAAATACTTTCTGAGTTGCCGCCGGAAGCGTTAAGAATGGGCTGACAGTACATTGCAGTGCATACGGAATTTCAGACACGACCTTTGAGGCTATCTGAAATTCCGTTTTTCTTTACTAAAGTCGCAGGTTTGACTGTTTTTCGGGGCATTTTGCGTTTGTTTCGGAGAAAAAGTCCTTTTTATTAAGCAGAAAATTTTTCTCTGTTTTCAAAAACGCTGAAAACAGAGATGTTTTCGCAGATTAACGAAGCGGTGAGCATTTTTCACTAACTTGCAACCATTTTGAGCTTGAGAGACATTTTCCGAACAATTAAAACAACCCCGACCATTTTTTATTTTTACAAAAAGCGTAAGGAAACAGTGTGTTACTTTTCAAAGCCGGGATTATCGGATATCCGGACTTTTCCGCAGTGGCAGGTCGCCGCCTGCGGTGAATCCGGGGTGGTAAAACAGTATCCGGCGTTTGGATTGGGAATAAACGTATATTCTGTATCAAGTTCAAAACTGTTTCCGGAAA
>JAZRNP010000307.1:0-6428 GCA_045648225.1 Victivallaceae bacterium
GACATCATCGCCCTGCCAGCAGTGCAGACTGACCGGGATATCATCCAGTCTGGCGAACGCCGCTTCCACATCCACGCCGAGATCGGCATAAAAACTTTTTGCAGTTTCAAAACATTTGCTCATATTGAAATCTCCTGTATATAGGGTGTCGTATAAATACACACATTCAATATAGCACATCAAGGTATAATTGTCAATGGTTCCGGCAGCGTGAAGTTGAACTTGAAAATTTAATTTTCTGTAATATATTATGACACTGAAAACGAGAGGATGATCTGCTATGAAAATTTATATTTTTGCCGACATGGAGGGGATCAGCGGAATTTCCAATTCATCTTTTGTGTTGGCCGACCAGAATAACTACTCTACGGGGCGCAAATATCTTACCCGAGATGTCAATATTTGTGCACAGGCCTGTTTCGATGCCGGAGCCGATGAGGTCATCGTCCGGGACGGACACGCTGCCGGAGTGAGTATTTTATGGGACGAACTTATTCCCAAAGTTCAGTTGATTCAGGGAGCTACTCCGGGAGAGAGATTCTGCGATTGTGACGGCAGTGACGGGATGATCCTGCTCGGTTATCATGCCATGGCCGGAACTCAACGGGCACTGTTGGAACACACTTACTCCTCCAAAGGAATTCAGAATATCTGGATGAATGGCGTCCGGGCCGGAGAATTTGCCATCGATACGGCGATCGCCGGAGAACATGGTATCCCGGTGATAATGACCAGCGGCTGTGACAAACTCTGTGCCGAAGCAAAAGCTTTTCTGCCGCAGGTGGTGACTTGTCAGGTTAAGCGTTCCGTAACCTGCCTGAGTGCGATCCTGCTCGCTCCGGAAGATTCCGCAGCACTGCTCCGTACCAAAACCATCGAAGCCATTGAAAAACTTAAAGCCGGAGCGATGAAACCGTACCGGAATCCGGAATCAGTTTCCATCCGTACGGAATTTGTCGAACGTCAGGAGCCGCACTTCGATCTGGTTGCCGACCGGACGACCGAGCGTACCGGAACTTCCATCGAGCGGGTTTTTCTGAATTTTTGATTTCAGTGTCCGGACCTTTCCGGGGAATCGGCCGAGCTCTGTTTTTTTTAATGATGCCGCTTGTAAAAAGCGGAAACTACTGCTATATTGGATGGTGTGTATATTTATATAAAATGGAGATTTTATCCCTTATGGAAAAAATATGGTTCCTCAAGCTTGAAAACGGTGCCACTCTGGAGGCTCGGGCCGACGAGTCCATCGGACTTAAAGCAAAAGATATTTGCGTATTCAACCGGGATTTTTATGAAGATCTCGGCGAAGTGGTCAGAGAGCTGGATGCTCCCAGCATGACCAGCCGTACCGGCGAATTGCCTCAGATCGTTCGCAAGGCCGGCAATCCGGAACTGGCTTCCGCCAATGAAAACTATCGGAAAGCCCGCAATGCCATGCCAACGGTTCAGCATTGGATCGATCAGCTGAAATTGCAGATGGTTCCGGTCAATGCCCACTATTCACTGGACTGCAAGCTGCTGACGGTGCAGTTTTGCGCCGACGGCAGAGTGGACTTCCGGGAGCTGGTAAAAGAGTTGTCCCGGGCTCTTTCGGTGCGCATCGAATTGCGGCAGATCGGCGTGCGGGATGAAACCGGCAGCTGCGGCGGTATCGCCGTCTGCGGACGTCCGTTGTGCTGCAGCACCTTCCTCAAAGAATTCAGTTCCATCAACGTCAAAATGGCAAAAGAACAGGATCTGGCTCTGACTCCCAGTACCATCTCCGGTGTTTGCGGCAGATTGAAATGCTGTCTGAAGTATGAACATGACGGTTATCTGGAACTGGCCAAAGATATGCCGAGAAAAGGCGAGATGTGTGACACTCCTGCCGGAAAAGGCAAAATAACCGATCGCAACTTGCTGACCCGCAATGTGGTGGTGACTTTTGAAAATGGTACTGCCCGGACATTCCCGGTGACAGAGATCACGGTCGAGACCCGTAAAAATTCAAACGGTGAAAATTCCGGTAAAAACAACGGGGAACATCATAAGAAATATTCCGGCAAAAATGGCAATGGCAACGGACACAATAACGACAAACCGCACCACAACTGAACTGCTCCGTCTGGATCAGGCCGGATTTCTGCCTGCTCCCGGAATGAGCGAAGAGAAGTTCATCGGGACCGCAAATAAAATACTGGAAACTCACCGCCGTTTTGATGAAGCTCTTGAGCAGAACGGTTCCGCTGAGATTTTCGATATCGCAACGGTGACTCCGCAGGATCGGATCGCTCCGGAAATCATCGATGAAGCAGCCGGAATTACAGAAAAACTTTACGGGTTTTCCGTGCGCCATGTGCCGGGATTTTATCTGACCCGGGCTGTCGGACTGCTCTGGGGCGGCTGTATGCTTGGAGATCCTGACGAACATTTTTCGGTGATGCTGCTTCGTGATGCATTTAAAAAGCGGCGACGTTTTCTCAACTATACCCGGGACGAGCTTCTGGCACATGAATTGTGTCATTCGGTGCGCCAGAGTCTGGCTGAAATCTCTCTGGAAGAGTATTTCGCCTATCGCGGTTCCAGCAGTCCCATAAGGCGTTATCTGGGAAATTGTTTCATCCGGGACATCGATGCTTTGCTGTTCGTTGTGCCGATGATGTTTCTGCCGGTGATCGAATTGCTGCGGGCATTGTGGATGCCGCAGCTGCCGGTGTGGCCATTCTGGCTTCTGGCGATGATTTATCCGGCGTTTCTGCTTGTGCGCAATTCGTTGTCCCGGCGGATCGTCAGGCGGGCGGGAAAGGCATTGGCAAGCTGCAATGTGAAGCGGATCGAAGCGGTGCTGTTCCGTTCCACCCCGGAGGAGTTGAAACAGATCGCCGGATTCCTTGATCAACCGGAGAAGTTCCGGGAATGGGCAGAAAAAACTGCGAAAACTGAATTGCGCTGGCAGATTATTCTCCGGCGTTTTGTGGATGAAGATGAATTGATAACTGTTGACGAAAGAGAGTTGGAGAATAATGAAAATTGCTGATGCATTGAAAGTGTCCGCTGCAGGAGTGGATTTTAATGTCATATCTTCCGGAAAAGATTGTGTCGAAGTTTCCGGAAATGAGGGTGGATTTTTGCGAATCGGCCGGATCAGTGCCGCCGGGTTCACCGGGGATCTGGCTCTGCCGGAGAAGCTGCGCTGCCACCGTACTCTCGATAATCTCTGCGCCGAATTTGACAGCGTCAACGTGATTCCTTTCGGATGTGAATATCTGGTCAAACGCCATTGGACTGTTTTCAACAATATCGCTCTGCTCAATTGCGATATCGCCGCTGATAACGGCGGAACCGTCCGGGATCTGGAGCTGGAACCCGTTGAAATAAGTTTGAAACCGGTCAAGTTGGAATTTCTCATCTCCGGCGAAAAAACGATCCGGACCCTGAATGGTGATGAGATTTCCGGAGAGATTTATAACGGTTCGGCTCCGGTGTTGATGCTCCGGGTGACCGGGGATAGCGGTCGTGCCGCTGAATATGTGTGCGGCGATGATTTGTGGCGGCACCATGCTGCGGAAAAGATCGAAGGAGCTTCTGCGAACTACACCATTTGTGCCGATGAAAATACCGTGACTTTGCGCCGGAAAGTTCTGATTACTCCGGATGAGGTCGTTATGGAAAAACGTCCGTGGAAATTCAAATCCATCTTCGCCTGGAGCCGTCATTTTACTGAACAGAGGGAAACTTCGGATTCAGATCCGTCAGCGATTGAAAAATTTACTGTTCCCGGCTGTTTCGCTTCGGCTTATGCCCATCGGGAACTGCGGAAGACCGTCCGGGCCGCCGCTTCCGGAAAAACTCTGGTCATGCAGGGGGAATTCCCGGTTTTGTGCGATGATCCGGCTCATCTGGAGCGTCCGGCAAAGAATCCGGTCGCTCACAGCGACCTTGCCGCTGCTGCCGCAGATTACCTCTGGGCGAACCGGGAACTTGCCAAGCGCGGCAGTTCGTTGATCATGGAGAGTTCGTCAGTTCTCTACGGCGATTCCGTTGTTTTGCACAATCTCGGCAGCAAAATCACCGCTTTTGAGGAGGAATAAGTCATGGATAAACAACTTTTGAAATCCTGCAATGTAACTGTTGACGATAAATCATATCCATTTCCGGTGCTGGAAGTCAAAAACAGTGCCGGCAGTGCCCGGATCTCGCTTTACGGCGGTCATGTGCTCTCTTATGCTCCGGCCGGAGAACGTCCGGTACTGTGGATGAGCGGCAAATCCTGTTTTGAGATCGGAAAACCCATCCGGGGCGGTGTGCCGGTCTGCTGGCCATGGTTCGGTCCGGCGGCCCAGCCGGGATTGCCGGCTCACGGTTTTGTCCGGACGGCGATGTGGAATCTGGGAACGGTACGCAAACTGGCCGGAGATGCGACACAGGTGGTGCTCACTCTGGATGATTCTCAATGCGACCCGGCATTGTGCACGATCAAATTTCACCTTGAACTATCGGTGACGGTCGGCCGGGTGCTGGAGTTGGAACTGCGTGCAGTGAATACCGGAAAAAGCAGCGAGATCTATCAGGCGGCACTTCACACATATTTTGATGTCAGTGAAGCGGAAAAAATCTCCATTCACGGACTTGATAAACTTTCCTACACCGACAAAGCTCCCGGTTTCGCCGGCAATGTGTCAATCCAGTCCGGCGACTTGGAAATTGACCGGGAGATCGACCGGGTGTTCTGTCCGGCTCCCGGCGGCGTGACGGTCTCCGACCCCGGTTTCCGGCGGACGATCCGGGTTGAAAAATGCGGTTCCCGTTCCACGGTCATCTGGAATCCGTGGATCGCAAAATCCCGGGCGATGCCCGATTTCGGTGATAACGAATACCATCGGATGCTCTGCGTCGAGTGCGCCAATGTTTTTGATGATGCCCGGCAGGTGCTGCCCGGGGAAATGACTGTTATGACCCAAAAAATCAGTGTGGAGAAGTGGGATTGAGCGCAGAATTCCGTCCTTGTATCGATCTGCATGACGGCAAAGTCAAACAGATCGTCGGCAGTACCCTGGATGT
The DNA here is from genome assembly GCA_045648225.1 of Victivallaceae bacterium. Classification (GTDB taxonomy): domain Bacteria; phylum Verrucomicrobiota; class Lentisphaeria; order Victivallales; family Victivallaceae; genus UBA1784. The sequence continues at coordinate 5,041 of JAZRNP010000307.1, forward strand.
TCCGGGGGAAAATTCGTTGCAGACCAACTTTGTTTCGGCTCACGCTCCGGAATATTATGCCGATCTTTATCGGCAGGACGGCTTGACGGGCGGTCATGTCATCCAGCTGGGGGCCGGCAATCAGCAGGCCGCTCTGGCCGCTCTTGGCGCATGGCCCGGCGGATTGCAGCTCGGCGGAGGTGTTACCGATGGAAATGCCGCATTTTATCTGGATGCCGGTGCTGCAAAGGTGATCGTTACCAGCTTCGTTTTTTCCAATGGGATGTTCAATCTGGATAATTTGAAAAAACTGCTCAAAATCACCGGTAAAGAGAAATTGGTGCTCGATCTTTCCTGCCGCCGTACTGCTGACGGCAGATATTTTGTGGTGACTGACCGTTGGCGGAATTTTACGGAACTGGAGGTCTCTGCTGAAACATTGGAGATGTTCGGTAAATATTGTTCAGAGTTTCTCATCCACGCCGTCGATGTGGAGGGCAAACAGTCCGGAATCGACCGGGAACTGCTGGATATCCTTGCCGCTTCCTCCAGTGTGCCCTGCGTTTATGCCGGAGGCATTTCCAGCTGGGATGATATTGAAGCAATTGAATGTGCCGGACGGGGCAAAATACATTATACCATCGGTTCGGCGTTGGATATTTTCGGCGGCAGGCTTCCCTATCGTGAAGTCGTCCGCCGCAATGCGTTGAATCATAGCAAAGGGGAATAAAAAATGGGTAATTATCTGGCATTTGATCTGGGTGCATCCAGCGGCCGTGCCATTATCGGCTCTCTGGAAAACGGCAAATTGACTTTGCAGGAGATCCATCGCTTCGGCAATGGTCCGAAAGAAGAGTCCGGCGAATTGTATTGGGACTATGCCGCTTTGGAAAATGAACTCGTCACCGGTCTGGGCAAAGCTCTTGCTGCCGGGATCAAAATCGATGGTATTTCCATCGACACCTGGGGTGTGGATTATGTTCTTTTTGACCGGGACACCCGGCAGATGAAACGCAAACCCTATAACTACCGGGACAGCCGCACGCTCCGTTCTTCGAAGAAGCTCTGGCAGAAAATTTCTCCTGCTGAAATTTACCGTGCCACCGGTATCCAGTGCATGACATTGAATACCATCTATCAGCTGCTCGCTCACCAAGCCGAACATCCGGAAGATTTTGAAAACAGTGTATTCCTCCCCATCCCCGATGCTCTGGCATTGGCTCTGGGCGGCGATTTTACTGCTGAATACACCCATTGTTCCACCACCGATCTGCTTGATCCGGTCACCCGCAGCTGGCACTGGGAATTGATCGACCGCATCGGTCTGCCCCGTTCGATTTTCCCGGAAATCGTGCCGCCGTGTTCTGCCAATGGAATGTTGAAAAAAGAGTTGTGTGAAAAATTCAATA
>JAZRNP010000308.1:0-4463 GCA_045648225.1 Victivallaceae bacterium
ATGGCTACGATCCGACTTGCGCCGCTGTCGCGGCTTATGAGCGCCAGACGGCGTTTTTGCGACCAACGGGAGCAAAACACACTTCGCTTTTTTTGAAAAAGGATGGGGGTGCGGGGATGTGAAGAGCAGGATAAATCCTGCGTGAAGTATTGCTGCGCAATGTGAAGAGCTTGCCTTTGGCAAGCGTGAAGTGCTCACTAAAGTGAGTGCGGATGTGATAAGTTTAACTAAACTACCCCGCTTTTTTTGAAAAAGGATGGGGGTGTGGGGGAAGGGAAAAACTTTTTTTCACGTGAAAAAAAGTTTTTCCCTTCCCCCACAAGTTCAATTGATAAAACTTTTGGCGAGTTCCCGGAATTTTTCGCCGCGTTCCTGATAGTTTTTGAACATATCCATGCTGGCGCATCCCGGTGAGAGCAGGACGGTATCGCCGGGGAGGGCGGCTTTTACGGCGGATCGGAATGCCGCTTCAAAATCCATTTCGCAATCTTCCATAGGAAAAAGACCATTCAAGGTTTCGGCAATTTGTCTGCGATCCTGACCGAAGAGTACGGCGTGGCGGATTTTTGCAGATTTACTTTTCAAACAGGAGAAATCCATTCCTTTGGCAAGTCCGCCCAGCATCAGTACCACCGGTGTTGTGACGGCATCCAGTGCTGCCATTACGGCAGCCGGATTGGTTCCTTTGGAATCGTTGACAAAGGTGATGCCTTTGGCTGAACCAACTACTTCAATGCGGTGAGCTGACCGTTTGAAATTCTTTATTGCCGCCGAGAAACGGGGCAGATCACCGAAAATGAGATTTTCATTGAAACGGAGCATGAGTTCCACTGCCGCCGCCAGATTTTCCGCATTGGGAACTCCGGGCAAATCGGTTTCATCCTGATTGATGATCGCTTTACCATCGATATAGAGCGTGTTGCCGGTCACGGTGACTCGCCGGTTGGATGAATCGTCAAAACTCAATCCGAGGATCCGGTTCTCCGGGATGACCCGATCGAATATCCGCCGTTTTACCTGACAGTATTCGGCAAAACCTCCGGCGTAACGGTCGATGTGGTCAGATTGCAAATTGAGCAGCACTGCTGCCAGCGGGGCAAAATCCGGAGCCAGTTCCAATTGAAAGTTGCTCACCTCCACGACCGCAACTTCCGCATCGGAGGCCAGAGCAAGATCCGAAAGCGGTCTGCCGATATTTCCGGCACTTTCCGCCCGGACACCGCACTGCTGCAGCAAATGGGTGAGCAATGCCGTGGTCGTGGTTTTGCCGTTGGTTCCTGTGATCGCCAGAATCGGACGCCGCCAGTTGCGGAAACCGAACTCCAATTCGCCGATGAATTCAACTCCGGAATTCAACGCCTGCCGGTAGAGCCGGGAACTCAATGGCGGCACTCCGGGGCTGGCGATGATCAGATCCGCTTCCGGGAGCGTGTCTGCGGTGTTGTCGCAGATTATTTCCGCTTGAAATCCGATCTTTTCCGCCAGCGATTTTGCGGCGAAACCAGATACTCCGGCTCCGATGATGACAACTTTTTTCATCGGTTCAAAGGTCAAGTTTGGCTGAAGCCGCCAGAATCTTTTTGTAATAAATCACCGCATCAGCGGCACCTTCAGCAGCTTTGCCTTTCAACTTCTTTTCTGCGAACATGGCCAGTTTCAAGGCGATATCAGCTCTGCCGAAAGTGTGCATGAGTTTGGCATATTCAATGGCATATTCTGCTTTAGCGGCATCGTTTTTGAACTTTCCGTTGCGCCAGCCGGAGCTCAGAAGAGTGTGAACGTGAGCTATCTGCATCTCTTTTACCGGAAGACGGGAAAAGAGGGATGCAAATTTGATCATGACCAGGGGATCGGTTCCGTGCACTGCGATCATCCGCTTATTGAATTCGTCCAGCTTCTTATACTGCCGGGCACCGCAGATGAGCTGAAATTCCATTTCTCCGATTTCCCGGGAAGCAGGATTTTTCTGATGGGCGAGGGCGATCATTTTGAATGCATCGTCGTAGCGTTTGAGGTGACGGCCGGCGATCAGGATATACATTCCGAGCAGCTCTTTGTTAGTCGGATGTTTTTCCCATTCGGCATAGATGAGCTTGTTGGCTTCGTCGAATTTTTTGGCTTTGATTGCTTCACTGACATCAAAAGAGAATTTTTCTGTACGGATCCGTTCGGCAAGGTCAAATTTCCCGGTCCGGATCTGACTGAGCACCGCTGGAACCTGACGGATGCTGCCCCGCCAGCAGATTTTACCCTCTTTGTTGATGACCACCGCCAACGGCATCCGGTCAAAGCTGCGCAGATAAAGACTGGCCGTTGCCCGGTTGTGGTCGGCGCATACCGGGAAATTGAGTTTGGCAACACCGGGAAATTTTTTCAAAACTTCCGCGTTGGCATTGCCGATTCCCAGAAAAACGGTTTTATCATCGGCGCACTGCTTGGCGATCCGGTTCATATTCGGGATTTCAGCGAGAGCCCGCTGATCCGGACTCCAGATGAACAGCACGACATCTTTGTGATTTTTGTATTCAGCGAGGCGGTAGACTTTTCCATCCAGCCAGATCGGGGACTGGATGTTGGGAGCCAAATCTCCGGTGGCGGCGACGGCAGCGGAGAGTTTAAGGGCAAATGCGCTGAAGCAAACGAGTAAAAGAGCAAACTTTTTCATTTTTTCTCCAAAAATTTAAACCAGAAAAAGACGATTTCACTGATGATGAGGAAGATCCCGCCGGTCAGGAGCGGCCAAGAGACCGGATTGTTTATTCCGGAGGCCACACCCCCTTTGATCAGCAGTATGGCGCACATCAGCAGCGAAAAACGGAAAAGCCAGCGGGCGCAGGAGACCAGAAGGCTGTTCAGCCAATCCCCTTTGGCGGCAGTACCGCCGCCGGACTCCGGTTTGCCGGAACGCTTCATTGCAGCATAGACCAGAGTCGAGGTCATTTTTTCCAGAGATATTCCGGCCTGTTTTGCGGCCATCGGCACCAGACTGTGTTCAGTATTGCCGGGGAGGTTGTTTCCTTCGAGAATATAGGGAATGCCCTCTTTGGTCACGATGAAGTCCACCCGCAGAATATCCCGGCAGCGGGCGGCATGGTAATATTTTAAGGCATATTCCTGGGCGACTTTAACCACCTCCGGAGAAAGAGATTCCGGCGGGCAGAGATAACGGGTTTGCCCGTTGGCATAGACATATTTTGCATCCCAGTCATAAAAGCCGCTGGGTGAGATGATTTCGATGGCATCGAGAACCTGAGCATTGAGAATAGGAATGGATATTTCCACCCCGGAAATGAACTCCTCCACCAGCAGTTCATCGGAATATTTGAAAATCGTCTCCAATGCATCATCCCACTCGGCAAGAGTATTCACTTTGACGATACCCACTGTGGAACCTTCCCGGGGAGCTTTGACCATGACCGGGAAGTTCAAGGTTTCCGGAAATTCCCGGTTGTGACGGGAAACTATCGCCCACGGAGCCGTCGGCAATTGGATATCATCGAGCAGACGTTTGGAGGCAATTTTATCCATGACCAGAGCACTTGCCACGGAACCGGAACCGACAAAACGGATCTCCGCTTTTTCCAGTTCGTTCTGCAGCGTGCCGTCTTCTCCGAAACCGCCGTGAAGCACCGGATAAACAACATCGCATTTTTCCATTTCCGGAGTGATTGCACATTTGCGGATGTCGGTCAATTCGACTTTGAATCCGGCATTGCGCAACGCTTTGGCCACGCAACTTCCGCTTTGCAGAGAAACATCCCGTTCGCTGCTGACGCCGCCGTAAAGCACATTGACGGTCGGCATTGGAGTGTCATGTTCTATCGCTGCGTTGGTAGAACTGTTGATCGGAACGATCTCATTGGTCAGATAGAAGCCGTATTTTTCACTTACCGCCCGGCGCAGGATCCGGATCATATTGATATAATCGGCTTCGCTGGCGTTACCGTTATTCATCAGATAATTGGCATGCTTGGTGCTGACTTCCAGATCGCCGATGCGCAGTCCTCTCAATCCGCACTGATCAATCAGCATTCCGGCCGGTTCTTTCGGAGAAATGTTGCGGAATGCGCAACCGGCAGAGCGTCCGGAGGGTTCTCTGTCCCGCCGTTTATCTCTTTCGGCAGCGATAGCTTTTTCCTCTTCGGCACGGTCGCCGGATTCAAATTCAAAGACCGCTTCGGTGATAAAGACATCCGGCGGTATGGAGTTGCCGCGATAGAACCATTCGATATCTTTTCCGTCGGCGTTCCACTCCGAACCGTCTTTCCGGAAGCCGAACAGCCGCCGGACAAACTTGGAGATCTCCACGCCGTTGGCACCGGCATTCATCCGGATCGCTCCGCCGACGCTGCCGGGAATTCCGGAAATGGGGGCCATGCCGCAAAGACCTGCTTTGGCGGCTGCCGAGCAGAGCATCGGCAGTTTGGTGTAGGCACCGCAGTTTATCCGGTTGCCGTCAGCGG
>JAZRNP010000309.1:0-1378 GCA_045648225.1 Victivallaceae bacterium
TGTTTGAAGCGATCATCAACAAATTCTACACCGATCCGACCCTGATCGCTTTCGGTGAAGATAACCGTGACTGGGGCGGTGCTTTCGGTGTTTACCGCGGTCTGACTGAAGCGATTCCGTATCATCGTTTCTTCAACGCTCCGATCTCCGAAAGTGCCATCGTTGCGGCGGCTTGCGGTTACGCTCTCTGCGGCGGCCGGGCCATTCCGGAACTGATGTACTGCGACTTCCTCGGCTGCGCCGGTGACGAAGTGTTCAACCAGCTCGCCAAATGGCAGGCCATGTCTGCCGGCGTTCTCAAAATGCCGGTCGTCCTGCGGGTTTCCGTCGGTGCCAAATACGGTGCCCAGCACGCTCAGGACTGGACCAGTCTCTGCGCCCACATCCCCGGCTTGAAAGTCTGCTTCCCGGCCACTCCGTATGATGCCAAAGGTCTGATGAACGCCGCTTTGAGCGGAACCGACCCGGTCATCTTCTTCGAAAGCCAGAAGCTGTACGACACCAGCGAACAGTTCCACGAAGGCGGCGTCCCCACCGAATACTATGAAGTGCCCATCGGTGAACCCGACATCAAACGTGCCGGTTCCGATCTCACCATCCTCTCCATCGGTGCCACCCTCTATCCGGCAGTCCAGGCTGCCAAGGAAATGAGTGCAAAGTATGGTGTCGAAGCTGAAATCGTCGATGCCCGCAGTCTGGTGCCCTTCAACTATGACAAGCTGATCGAATCGGTCAAAAAGACCGGCCGTCTGCTCCTCATCTCCGACGCCTGCGAACGCGGCAGCTTCCTCAACGATGTCGCCGCCAACGTCACCCGTCTGGCCTTTGACTACCTCGCTGCTCCCCCGGTCGTGGTCGGTGCTCCCAACAGCATCTCCCCCTGCCCGGAACTGGAACAGTTCTACTATCCGCAGGCCTCCTGGATCCTCGATGCGGTCAACGAAGCAATTCTGCCGCTCCCGGGCTACACCTCGGAAATGAACTTCACCCGCGTCGAAAAAATCCGTCGCGCCAAACTGGGAATCTGATGCAATGAAAACTACTGCAGTAAGACTCTACGGCAAAGAAGATCTCCGGCTCGAAACTTTCGATCTGCCGGAGATCAATGAAAACGAAATCCTCGCAAAAATCATCAGTGACAGTATCTGCATGTCCAGCTTCAAAGCGGCAGAACAGGGCCCTGCTCACAAGCGTGTCCCCGATGATGTGGCTCAGAACCCCATCATCATCGGTCACGAATTCTGCGGCGAAATCGTCGAAGTCGGAGCCAAATGGCAGGGTGAATTCAAAGGGGGCGACCGCTTTGCCATCCAGCCGGCGATCAACTACAAAGGTTCTCTCGCCGCCCCAGGATACTCCTACAAGTACATCGGCGGCG
>JAZRNP010000310.1:0-4913 GCA_045648225.1 Victivallaceae bacterium
CGACATGGCTACGATCCGACTTCGGTGCATCGAATACCCGGAATTTACCGGCATACATCACCAATGCAGCGCCGTGAGTGCACAGTTGACCGCGGCCGCATTTGCTGCAGCGGCAATCTTCAACTTTAAAAGGGTCGATGGAACACTCGGCATGAGTGCCGTCCGGATCCCGGAACATTGCATTCAACCGCCCGGAACGGTCATACCATGAACCGTAAAGCCGGTTCCCTTTCAAGAGCTGCTTGGCATTTTTAACTGCCTCGGCTCCTGCCAGCATATTTAAACGTTCTTCAAAAGCTGCCATAATTTTCCTCTGATTAAAATACAATCATTATAATTTACTGCCTATTAAAGAGTTTTTCAAGGTTTTGCGTACAAAAAATGTAATTATTTATTCTCCGGTAAAAAAATACAATTTTTTTGTCCGGCGCATAAGAAATGTGCTTTTCGATGGAAATAATAAAAGCAGGGGAATTATTTCTTTTCATGATTGTTAATTTTATCGGAGATGATTTTATGGGGATGCCGATCGCTGCTGTTATCAAGTATGAGGGCGGTAATGATACTTTTATCTGGAAACATCCGGTAGAGGATTTTTATTCCGGGACCCAGTTGATCGTTCACGAGTCACAGGAAGCGGTCTTCTTTATGAACGGTCAGGCTCTGGATTCTTTCGGTCCGGGCAGGTACACGCTCGAAACCCAGAATATGCCGCTGGTGTCAAAATTTTTCAACCGGGTGACCGGAGACACCACGCCATTTCATTGCGAAGTCTACTTTATCAACAAAACTGAACAAATGGCGATAAAGTGGGGCACCGATACCAGAATGGAATATGTGGAACCAGCATACGGATTTCCCATCCGGATCGGTGCCTGCGGCGAGATGAATCTCCGCATTGAGGACGGCAGAAAACTTCTGATCAAGGTGGTCGGCACCGAAAACCGGCTCGGACAAAACGAACTGTCGGTCAAGCTCCGTTCATTTCTGATGCTGAAACTCAAACCATACATGGTCACTTACATCCGGGAAAACCGGATCAGCATTTTCCAGATCGATGAACATCTGCAAATTATGTCTGAAGCGGTGAAAAATTCGCTGCTGGAGGAGTTCGCTGAATACGGCGTAATGCTTGAACACTTTTTCATCAATACCGTAATGAAACCGGAAAGCGATCCGGATTACCGCCGTTTCAGAGAACTGCACTTCCGCCAATACGCCGATGTCGCTGAAGCGAAACTTCAACAGCAGCTCGGCATTATTGAGCAGCAGACTGAAGCTCAGAAAACAGTCATCGAAGCTCAGGCTCTTGCTCAAAAACGCTCCATCGAAGGCTACACCTACGCTCAGGAACGCTCCTTCGATGTCGCAGAAGGTTTTGCCAATAACGATGCCGTCGGTTCATTCGCCAATACTGGGGTGGGGTTGGGAATGATCGCCGGCATCGGTAATACCATCGGCGACCGGGTCAGCGGCGTTGTTCAAGGGGCGATGAATGGCACCGGAACAGCACCGCAAAGTGAACTTAAATGTGATAAGTGCGGAATTGCGGTTCCAGCTGACGGCAAGTTCTGTCTGGAATGCGGCAGCAAAATCACGCCGTCCGGAACAGAAAATAAGGTGATTTGTCCCGGTTGTCATGCCCGGGTTATGCCGGGAAAATTCTGTTCGGAGTGCGGAATGCCGCTGGTCGTAAAATGTGCGAATTGTCAATCCGAATTGCCGCCCGGAGCGAAATTCTGTCTGGAGTGCGGCAGCAAGGTGGAGGACAAATGATGAATTTGAATAATACCAAACGCATTTACCTGGGCGCAGTTGTCGCTGTGGTGATTTTGACGGCACTGCTGTTTTTGCTTCCCCTGCACGGAGTTTTGATCACAGCATATGTTTTTGCCATTGCCGGATTGGCAGGATTCACTCTGGCTTTGCATTGGGCGAGCTGCCGGAGACAGGGACTTTATGTTACGACGGCGGCGGTACCGCTATTGATTTTCAACTATCTTGTTTTTGATCTGATATTGGGAACGTTGGTGGTCGCAGCGTACCATTTCAACATCTTCCGGATGTCAGTCGGCTGGTTTATTTTTGCTGAACTCCTGCTGGCGGGAATATTCATCTGGAAACTTCTGGCACTGGATGCCGGCAAAGAGAAGATCGAAGAGGTCGAAGTCCGGGTTCAGGAAAAAAGTTCCGGATGGCGGCAGATGTGTTTGAAAATTTCCAATATCTCACTCGAAGCTGATGCCGGAATGATCAAAGATATTGCCGCGGTCAGAGATGCCATGCGTTACGCTGACCCGGTAACGGAACCTGAACTTACCGAAATCGAAACCGCGATCGAAAAGAATATTACCCGGCTGTCCTCGGCAATCCAAGCCGGAGATAATGAAACCACGAGAAAAATATCAGGAGAAATCCTGCTTCAAATCAAACAACGTTCAGAAATAACCAAGTCATTGAAATAAAAAGGAGAATTTTATCATGGCTGAAAAAATAATTTCCTGTCCGCATTGCAATCAGGAATTGAGCATTGACGAACAATATCTCGGCATGGAGGTCGAGTGTCCGAGTTGTAACCAAAATTTTACGGCTGAAACCACTCCTGCTAAAACTCAGTTTTCCTCTATGGCAAAAGAAACCTTTGGCAATTTGATGAATAAGGGTAAAGAGTTTGCCCAGAAAGTTGCCGAAAACAGATATTCGGCAGATGTCCAAAATAATGCCATCGCCGTAAAAAACAATCAGGATGAACCAGATCCGGGATTTGCCGATGAACAAATTGAACAAATGAACAAAAAACAGTTTTGGAAGAGTGTCCCATGGATATCACTGGCAATAATGGGTTTTTTCTTCTTGGTAGCACAAATTCCACATAATATAAGCAGTTGGGATTACGATTACGGCACAACCTATCCATATCGTGGCTTTGCTATAGCACTTGTAATAGCTGGCATCGTGATTGGAACATTGTATTTTATGTTCCAATTCCTTTCTTACAAATTTGGTTTCAGAGGCAGAAAAAGGCATAAAAAGCGCGATTTGGTAAGAGAGTATTTCTCAATACAAAATACATCGAAAACAGGGTTTTGTCTGGGCAAACTAATCTTATCTTTTATTGAAGATTATATTCCTTTTGTCAATATTATTCCGATGATTATCAAGGGAATAACCGAGAGCAAAATGAAGAAATATTGCCGTTTCAGAGAGCCATTTTATGATGAGGTTCAACAGATTGATATGGAGTTTCTGGAAAATCTTGACGTACTTCCCCGGTTCGGCAAAAATATGAATCAACTTGTTTCACCTATGCAAACACTGTTCTCTCCGGCATTTGAAGGAGTTGAAAATTTGCGAGACTTCCAGTTTGTGGTAAGTAAGGAAGATTCAATTTACCGTTACAATCTGGAAGAGGTTACCAAGGTTTATACTTTTGAAGATCAGCTTTTCATCTACACCGGGGTATGGTCATATGCAATTGGAAAAATGATTTCTGAAACAACAGAAGCCTTCTTTTTCAAAGACATTACCGATATCAAAACAGAAAGCGTATTCAAAATTCATACCCAATATGAACCAAAAGGATGTCTTTCTATCATTATTCCGTGGCTGGGCAAACCCGTTGAAACGGTTTACAAAGAATCCGAGTGTTTTATATTGACTTCTGCATCCGGCAACTCCGTCGGTCTGAATATCGGTTTTGAAGATGCTATTTCGGTCACCGGTGCAAGCTATACTCAGCGTAATGACAATGAAAAGATCATCCATGCCATCCGCAAGATGATCGAGGAAAAGAAAGTTTCCGCTAATGAGTAAGATCCAATGCCTCACCTGCGGCGGTATGACCGAAGTGGGTGAGGCACTTTCCGGAACTTGCGAATATTGCGGCTGCCGGGTCGAATTCAAACGGATAGCCTCATTCAACGCAGTTCCCAAAGTCGATCTGGGTAAACTGAAATCCTTGTTTGATTCCGGTAAAAAACAGGATGGCAAAACCGGTGAATCCGGTGATCTCGGTACGGCTCTATGTTATTTGCTGACCGGCAATTTTATTCTGGCAAAGAAAAAACTTGCCGCACTCATCGATGCATCACCGGAAAATGCAGAAGCATATTATTACTATGCGCTCTCTCTGGTCAATGGCAGGTCTCTTTCGGAAATTACCATGCGGGAGGCCCGGCAGATCACGGAATATTTGCAAACGGCCATGGCGATGGATGAAAAATTTCTGTTCCCGAAACTTTTCTATGCTCTGCTCTGTCTGGAGTATTACGAGGCTAACGATCTGTGTTCGCCGGATGATGGGGAAGCACTGCTCAATTCGCTTGCCGGAGAAAATGTTGACAGCGGAGAATTGGCATTTTTCAAAAGTGCTGTTTCAACACAGATAATTTGAAAAGAATTTGCCGGCATTCTTGATTTTTCCGGTTTCTGCTGTACATTACACGCTGTTATTTTCAAAGAGGTGCGGGTTGGAGACATTTAAAAAAGGTGATATTTTTTCCGGATGCAAAATCCTTTCCTGTTGCGGGAAAGGTTCTTTCGGTACAGCTTATCTGGCCAGCAACCTAATCGGTAAGTTCATCGTTATCAAAATCATAAGCAAAACCGACTGCACCGCCAGAGAACTGCAGGGGCTCCGCAATTATATGCCCATCTCCGGAACTCACCCCAATTTGCTCCAGATTTTCCACATCGGCGAGACCGAGGATGGTTTCTACTACACCATGGAAGCCGCCGACAATCTCAATTCCAATGGCGAATATCTCCCGGCTACTCTGGGAAATCTGATCCGTCAGGAGAAACGCTTTTCCCCTGACGAAGCGATCCGGATCGTCCGTCAGCTCCTTGCTGCCGCCAAGGTCATGCACCGGGCCGGACTGGTTCACCGGGATATCAAACCTGACAACATCATC
>JAZRNP010000311.1:0-5030 GCA_045648225.1 Victivallaceae bacterium
ACATCAAAGGGCCACTGATATCCTTTCAGAAAGACCAGCGAATTCATCCGCCCGATCTCATCTTTAAAATAGTCGCGCAGAAATTCCCGCTCATCTGAACCGTCGGCATTGCAGGAAACGAAACGGGGCAGTACCTGCATGTAGGTTCCAGAGACATTCCAGCGGAATTTGATTGAAGCCAGTCCGAACTGGGATTCCGGAAGATTCTGGGCCAATGCACCTTTTTCCAGAGCAAGTCCGATGGCACCGGAGTGACCGCACGGATAAACGCTGCGGGAGTAAAGTCCACCAGGGCCGCCAGTGGCGAAAACGGTGTTGGCGGCGATAATGGGTTCCAATTCTCCGGTTTCGTGATTCAACGCAACTGCGCCGCAAATTTTACCATCGCAGGAAATGAGTTCACCGACGGTGCGTTTTTCAGCAACCGGGACATTGAGCGATTTTATCGCTTTGATCAATGCCTGACACATCTCTTTTGATGTGTACGGTCCACAGCTGGTGGCCCGGCGTTTGGGGTCGTGATCGGTCTTGTAGCCGATATATTGACCGAATTCATCATTGGGAAACGGTACTCCGAGGTTGACCAGATTCATAAAGCAGCGCACCGACAGAGCCGCTTCAATAAGTGCAACATCTCCATGGACAGAACCGCCGTCAAAAAGGGTTCGGGCCAACAATCCGGGAGAATCCGGTTCTTCTCCGTAAATCCCCAGTTTGTAATAGGTCTGCTTATCGCTTCCGGTGTTGATCGAGGTGCCGCGTTCGAGCCCCTCCGACAACAGCAGAATATCGTTTACACCGGCTTGTTTCAAGCGTAATGCGGCACATAATCCGGCCGCACCGGACCCGATGATCAGAGTGTTGACTGTCTGCATGATTTTTTATATCCTGAAATATTATAATGCGAAATTAAAAAACGGGAAATGACTGAGCCAGGCGTTGGGGTTGGTGTTCCACAAACCGAATTGCAATCCCCTGCCCTCGGAGTAGTTTATCACGCCGGTCTGTACGCCGAACCCCTCCGGTTTTTTGGGAGTTCCGAAGTTGTTTTCAATAACTGCATCCGGTTTGACCTCGTTGTACAATCCGATCTGCAGACCACTGTTGTGCTCGGCCAGATTGACCAATCCGGTGGCAACTCCGTAATTGCGTTCGGCTCCGCCGGCGGCAAAAAATGAAACACCTCGTGATTCATTGCAGATATCCATCAGTGAAAAACTCACGCCATTTTTCTTTTTTGTGAATGCGTGAATACCGGCAACACTTACGCCGTTGATCTCATTCTGATGGACCATGCCGCCGACCGACATTCCATAGACCGGCGTATCGGCTTTGAATATACCTCCACCAAGGAACGGAACTCCTGTTAACTGCAGCGGTGTGAAAGCGGTTTTGGATGCACTTTTGACAGTGATCGGACGGGAAGTAAAAAAGAGCATATCCGGAGCTGGCAGCATCGTTGCCGCCAGAAATCCTCCTGCCAGGACCGTCACAACGGCGGCCAGATATCTTTTGCGCTTTTTTACACCCATTTTTCACAGTCTTCCGATATTCATACCGCCATCAATATTGATCACCTGTCCGGTGGAATATCCGAGATCGCCGCGGAGCAGAGCTGCGACCGCCTTGGCAATATCTTCCGGATATCCCCAGCGGGGCTGCAAAGTCAAACCTTCGCTGATAAGTTTGTCATATTTTTCTTTAACCACGCTGGTCATATCGGTTTCAATCACACCGGGGCGGATTTCATAAACATTGACGCCGTATTCGGCCATCCGGACGGCCCAGAGTTTGGTAGCCATACCGACACCGGCTTTGGACATACAGTATTCTCCGCGGCTGATGCTGGCGACAGTAGCCGAACAGCTGCCGACATTGATGATGGTTCCGCTTTTCTGAATTGCCATCTGCCGGGCGGCAAGCTGGGTAAAGAAGAAGCTTCCCCGCAGGTTGATATTCATGACAAAGTCGTAACTTTCTTCGCTCATATCCATGATGTCGGCACGGATTTTGGGAGCGACTCCGGCATTGTTGATCAAAGCATCGATGGTTCCGAATTTTTTCACAATGGCTTCGATCGTGTTTTTTCTGGCGGCACTGTCAGAAATATCACACTGAAAATATTCTGCGCTTATGCCATATTTTTCCTTGAGTTCCCGGCATTGCTGAATACCGTTTTCCACACTCTGGCGGGCGCAGAGCGCAAGATCCCAATGTTCAGATGCCAGCTTTTCGGCGATTCCGGCACCGATTCCACGGCTGGCTCCGGTGATGACTGCACATTTATTGCTCATGATTTTATATACTCCAAATAAAATTTCATAAAAGATGTTGAAATAGTGTACTTGTTGTAATATATTTCCACAAAGTGGATTTTTCAACAGTAAAACGATTTTTTTGACGATGAAAGAACGCGACCTTCAATTGATGCAGAATGAAGAAGATTTCGTCCGGGAAAACTGCTCTCTGGAATTTTTTAAAGGCTCCGGAGCCGGAGGGCAGCACCGGAATAAGACTTTCAGTGCGGTTCGCATCACCCATATCGCCACCGGATTGCGGGCAGAAGATTGCAGTGAGCGCAGCCAGCACCGGAATCGGAGCAATGCAGTTTTAAAGCTGAAAATGCAGCTTGCCTTCAATATCAGATGTGCTCCCATCCCCGGGGCAGTTCCCCGGATGGAATGTGCTTTGAGCGCGCCGGATTATCCGCTTTTTGCTGCGCAGGTGCTGGATATAATTTCCGACTGCGGATGCGATCACAAAGCCGCCGCTGTAAGATGTGGTGTTTCTGCAACTTTTTTGTTGAAAAAACTTGCCCGGGATCCGGCTCTGTGGCAGATATTCTGCAAATTGCGCAATGATGCCGGATTGCCCGGCTTGCGCCCGTAAGGATCAATCTTTTTTAGCTCCGGCACTCTGCAGAATGGTGATGATCGCCAGTATCATCAATACCTGAAGCACCAGAACCGCAGCCGTTTTAAAATCGCCCCAGTATATCGGCAAAGAGGTCAAGGCAATGGCAAATGCCGTCAGATGCACGATTTTGACCGCCTGCGGACGGCTCAAGCCCATCCGGACAAAGCGGTGCGAAATGTGGTTGTGATCTCCGATCCAGAATGGTTTTTTATTTGCAGTGCGGATTATGACCACCATAAGCGTATCAAACAGCGGCAGGGCCAGAATCAATCCCGGAATCAATATAGGAAAACGAGAAAGGGAATACCCTGCATCAAAACAGGTCACTTTGGCTGCGATCACGGCCGCCAGAAATCCGATAAAGTGACTTCCGGAATCTCCCATGAAAATCGTTGCCGGAGCCGCATTGTAAAACCAGAATCCGCAGCACACTCCGCAGCTCAATGCCGAAAAGAGAGCGACAAAATATTGATTGTTCAATGCGGCGATCACGGCAAAGAATCCGGTTGCGATCGCAATCGTACCGGCAGCAAGTCCATCCATGTTGTCAAAAAAGTTGATCGAATTCATCATCAGCATGAGCCAGAACACCGTCACCGCATTTACCGCAATCGGATTGGTCATGAATAAAGTGATTTTGATTCCTCCGCCCAGCACCGCAATCAGAGCAATGATGAATTGTCCGGCAAACTTGACCTTGGCACTCAAAGCGTATTTGTCATCAATCAATCCCAGTACAACGGCTCCGGCGGCCGCAGTTGTCAGCCAGGCGATCTGCGGCAGAATACCGGCCAGGCCGCTGATGTGTTCTCTGAACAACGATGCAAATATCCAATCCCGGTGATTGGATATTGCTGCTGCGAAAACCCCGCAGCAGAGAATAATTATCCACGAGGTGAACATTGCCGCTCCACCCAGAAGCGGGGTGGCTTTACCATGGCCTTTGTGGTTGTTCTGCGGCACATCCATAAAACCGGTTTTTGCTGCAATAATCCGGAAAAGCGGAGTCAGGAGCAAGCAAAGCGCACAACCTGATGCAAACGACACCGCATAAGCAATCAACCACATATCCATAATCCAAACAGAATCCTATTTTATTTTTCTCCGGCAAGTTTTCGCCGGACTGATTCAAAAATAATGACCGTTGCCGCCTGAGCGGCATTGAGAGATTCGTAATCGCCCGGCATCGGAATTATCACTCTGCCGGCCGGAGCATATCCGCCGAGGACGCCGTTGGGTTCACCGCCGATGACGATGACCGAATGATCAAAAAGCCCTTCGCAGGTAAAACAGCTTTCTCCTTCGTGCGGGTCGGCAATGAAAAATTTGCTGTAACCGCTGGCAGCAGCTTTCTGCGCCAAGGCATCCAGCGTTTCAAAACGGCGCATTTTCAGTCCGAATTGAGCCCCCATGCCGGAGCGGATCGCCTTATCTCCCCACGGGTCGATCGAACCCTTGGTATACCACAATTCACTGCCTCCGGCTGCCCGGAAGGTCCGGACAATGGTTCCGAAGTTTCCCGGATCTCCCAACTGATCCAGAGCCAATATGAAATCTCCGGTGACCGGTGTGGACGGTTCCGGTGGGATAGTCGCAACGGTGATGATGCCCTGAGAGTTGACGGTGGCGGAGAATTCTTCAAACTCTCTTTCGCTGATTATGCGCAGTTGTTCCGGAGGATTCCCCGGCAGAGCCGCCAATCCGCGCTCGGTGGCGACGGTAAACTGGACCAGCTGCGGAAAATTGTCCAAAAGCTCCCGTACCGCCCGGACACCCTCACAACGACAGCACCCGGAACGGCGGCGGCCATTCCGGGTAGTCAACGCTTTAACGAGCGATTTTTCGCGGCGTGAAAGTTCCATAAGAACCAATTACTTTTTCGCCGGTTTCGCTGCCGCTTTTGCCGGAGCGAAATCGCCGTTTTCAAGTGCGGTCTGCATCTGTTCAGCCTGGGAGATCCAGGTGGCAAAAGCAAAGTCGTCCATCACCGCATTTTTGCGGGCGACCAGACGTGCAAGCATAGCTTTGGCGGCATCGAACTTCTTTTCCGCAATCAGCAATCGGGCGGCCTGACAACCGGCCTGCGCCTTGACACCGCCGGAAAATGCGGTGTT
>JAZRNP010000312.1:0-4569 GCA_045648225.1 Victivallaceae bacterium
ATCGTATGATTTGACTTTGTAGATTCCGGTGCCGAGTTTGTCATCGGCTTCCAATGCTACATAAGGATTGCTTGCAGATGCCCAACTTGACAGTGCAACCCGATAACCGCCGGGATCAACAATTTCCATCGGCCGGGGAGACATTAAAAAATCTTCGCTCCAGGAACTCCAGCCGCCGTAAGCATAGAAAGTTCCCTGTTTGCCATTGTAATTACTCGGCACCACAATCGTTTTCAATGTATTGCCGCCGGTTCCCTGGATCGTGACCGTTGCAAAAAGCGGTACGCCCAGCACTTGAATAAGAAAGAGAAATGTCAAGGTTAAAGTTTTCCTCATATAAATTTTTCCTTTCTGTGTTTGTCAGATCCCGGAACGATCCAACGTTGCTTTAAGTTCAATTTTTGTATCCAGTACCAGGGACTTGATCCGGTCATCCCCGCACTCTTCGATTTTGTTCAGGAGCTGAAAAACTTTCAGTTCTTCATGCAGCACCTCTGTGGCATCCAGCAGCATTGCGGCAAACTCTTTTTCCGGTGTCCGAACCGAAATGGTTTTTAAGAGTTTGGTAAGTTTGCTGTGAAGATTTCCGCTGGTCGCCGCGGCAGAAAGAATCGCTTTGGAAGCATAATTCCGTCCCACGCCCACCATCGGCCAGTTCGCCCGCTGGGCAAACAAAAGGAAACTTGAAAATTTGTTTCCTGCCGGAAGATGTTCCGGAGCCGGAAAATCCATAATGTTCCGTTTGGCTTCATCTGAAATGGGAATGTAGTTGCGGATCAGATCCAGTTCGGCACTGTCGGTATTTTTCAGGAACAGAAACATTTTACTTTGCGTCATAATGATCTGCCCCACACCGGATTGTGCCATCTGGGCAATGGACTGGGTGATTGTGATCGCCACACAGTTGTATTTACGGAACTGGGCATAGGTCTGCTTCATAATTTCAGCCGCTCCCGGAATCAGCAGAAAGCGTGATGCCTCCTCAAAAAGATATGCTTTTTTCGCTGAACGTGGCATATTGATAATCTGATTTTTGACCAGATTGTTGATCACTATGCCTACCAGATTTTTCAGGGCATTGCCGGACTGTGCCATTTTTCCAAGCTCAATGTGGATCCACCGTTTGGAAAGATCAATGGTCGTTTCCCCGTCGAAAAGACAACCTTTTCCGCTTTCAATAGAGTAAACTGCCAACCGGGCAGCGATCCGGGAAGTTTCACTCTTTTCCAGATTGGATAAAGAAGTTTCCCGTATTGCTTCCACCAGCTGACTGTGATACGGCATATCACCTTTGCCCATAAAGGCATACGCAATATTACGCAGCATTTCCGGGTCATCAATGATGCAGTTGTTGATGTCCTGAACTGTCCAGGAGTGATAAAGTTCCAGCACCTCTTTGCCGAAAGAATCCAGTGTTCCGGAATGATTGAGAATATCCCGCAGTTCAAAATAGGCATCCTGTGCCGTATTCTGATCCAGCGGAAGTTTGGGAATGATACTCTCAATGGTAAGGCTCATCCGGGCAGCTTCTTCAAGTTCTTTCCGATGCCGGTTTTTCCACTCATTGTAGGAATCGGTATAAACTGCCACAACATATGGGGTAATGATTGCCGCACGATCCTGAATTTTTTCCAGATCGGTACTTTCTCCGCACATTGCCACCAGAAAAGTTGTCGCAAATTCAATCTGTGCCGGAGTCAGCGGCAAGCCGCCTGTATCGAAATAGTTCAGCGTCAAATTGGCACTGGGATCTATAACAATGTACTGGGCTTCATCGCCGTAAATCCTTGTCAGATTGAAGTAACTGCCGCCTTCCTCAATAATGACCACTTTGGAAAATTCGTGGTAACACTGGGAAAGAATGGAAACAAAATTCACCGATTTTCCTGATCCGGTCTGCCCCAGACAGAGTGTATGCTGCGGTGTGCCTCCGTCAAAGAAAGAGAAGGTCATCAAATTACCGTGATCTCCTTCAAAGAGGATGTTGCCGTTTTTGCCTTTCCCCACAAAGGAACTGGAAAAAGGCAGAAGTGCCGCCAATGGACGGTGCATACAATCCAGCAATGCATCCCGTCTGGGATAGAAAAGATTTCCCGGCAGAGTTTTGCTGAAATTATGCAGACTCTGCAACCCCAGATCATAGGAGTCCAAACTGGTAAACATGGCGGTAGCCGCCTGTTTGAGAATGGTGGAGTCACTTTGCAGTTCCGCCAGATCCCGGTTCCAGGTGTGGATCACATACTCTACTTTCAAAGGGAAGTCCTCTCCTTTACCCAGCCGGTAGATGTGTTCAGTCAAAGCATCCAATCCTGCGGATGCGGCAACTTCGCTTTCCTCTTCCAGCAAGTCGGCACGGACACGCTTCCAATGTTTCTGTTTTTCCTCAATGGTCTTTTCCACATCCTGCGGCTCAATGTTGACCACAATAGTCAGATTCTGAAGAGAGTTCTCCAGAAGTTTTGCTCCATAGAACGGCACAAGATCACTTTTGGGAAAATCGTGCAAAGTAAAGATATTGTGGAAATATCCATCGGAAGTAAAACTGGCATGACCGGGTTCTTCAGAAGTAATACCGGCATATTCACAGCTGTAAATCTCTGAAAGACGGCAATCAAAAGTTGCATCGTAATCAATATTGAGATCAAGAGCTGATTTATTGACCGCCCGGTAGAACTCCCGGAACAGAGAGATGTTGTCCAATGGCTTGACCGGCAGTGCCAGGAAAGCCCCCAAATCGGACATGTCTGTGGCAAAGGACGAAGTGACCTCTCTCTCAAAGGATGATTTTTCTTTTGGAGATTCAGGTATATAACCATTTTTCAGGAAATTCCCCAAACTCCGGGAAAAATATACATCCACATACTCTCTTCTTAAAGTCCGGTTGGCAATTTTGCTCTGCATTTTAGCGTGGATTTCCTGCCGGGTGTATTTACTCCATACATCTTCGGCAAGATTGTCAGTATCAGACTGATAAGAGTAAAGTATATCCCGGTAATCTGCATCACGGGTATAGCGGATTTGAATACGCTTATCCAGAGTTTGGGAAGCCAGCCATCCGGAAAGCCGTAAAAAAAGATCATTTTTCAATCCGTTCCCGGCGTTGTTGAGGTTCGGGATCTCCAGGCGGTATCCTTTACTTACAAAACCTTTGGGATTCAGATCGCCGTAAATGATGAAACTTTCTTCCGGCTTTTCGGTGCGGACGATATATCCGTCAGGAAGCTGCAGCATAAACACCTCCCTTGCGTTTGGGTTTACGCAGAAAACGCCCCTGCATCTTTTCATCATACCAGAACCAGAAAAAGCAGCGTGGTTTATCCGCAATGAATTTCCTGATAAAGAGTGTTGAAAGCACAGGAGGCGTTATCATGGCAATTCCGGCAAGCAGAATATGCACCGGATAGGCGGCAATCGCACAAAATACTCCGCAAACCAAACCGCCGAAAAAGACATAGACCGTATTCCCCCGGACGCGGAAACCAAAGAGTTTCACTACCGAAGATACAGCCTGAGCGGGATTGCGGGTGATTGTTATTGGCGATACATCATTCATATCCACCTCACAGATTAGGTGAAAAGTCGAGGTCGATCTTCAAAACGGTTTTGAAGATGTAGTAAACGACAGCCAGAAAAACCGGGATCAGCACACCTGCCGCCACGGTCATCTTGCCTTTACCGGAATCCTGACTCATCTGATAGCCGCCGACTCCGATCAATATAAGAGAGGTCAGCATGATCATGCCGATGATAAAGTACCCGACATACCCTAAGCCGGTTTCCAGTGTAACCTGTTGAACCGCTGCCTGCGCCTTGCCGGGCCATGCCAGCAAACCGAGAAGTGCCAGAAAATACCGATTATTTTTGATCCATTCTGTTTTTTTCATCTTGATTCCTTTCATGTTGGTGTGTTTTGTGATGGTTTAATATTACGATTTTGAGTGAACTATTTTGTTTTTTACCTCCTTTCTTCGTTTTTTTACTTGAAAAGTTTGGCTGAATGTGGTATTGTATATGCAAATCCGTAATATTACGCTTTTGCATTTATAAAATGGCATCGAAAGATGAAAAAGTCAAGAGCGAATTGCAAAAAAAATCAAAAAAAGTTTAAGAAAGGAGACCTGAAACATGGAAAACACGCTCAAAAACAGTGAACAAGCCCCGTCATTGGAAAAAATGGAAGCCTTGAAAGAATTTCTGGACAGCCGGATCATGGGACAGGATAAAATCCTCTCTCCGCTCTGTGATTGCCTCAAATTCGGAATGTTAAATTTGAATACGCCCGGTCGTCCGAGAGGAACGCTTTTCCTGCTTGGTCCCACCGGTGTCGGCAAGACAGAATCCATCCGTTCCGCAGTAGAATATATGTATGGAACTGCGGACCGGAATTTCCTTCGGCTGGATATGTCTGAATTTTCCCGGCAGGCAGGGGAAGAGGCTTTGATGAACCTGATCGGAACACCCGGTGGCAAAAGTTCCGGGAGAATGGGAGCATTTTTGGAGCAATGCGATGAAGGGGTCATATTATATGATGAAATTGAAAAATCCCATCCGGCAATTTTTACTATCATG
>JAZRNP010000313.1:0-7605 GCA_045648225.1 Victivallaceae bacterium
TAGTCAGTTTATCCGGATCCGGCAGCAGAACGACCGTCGTCCGGCCGCCGTCGGCGTACACCCGATGCGGGGGAGTGAAACTTACCGCCGGAGCATTTTGCACCACGATGCCGGCCTCCCGGACCATTTTGGCAAAAGAAACTGCACTGCCATCGGCGATCGGCGGTTCCATGCCATCCATTTCAACGATACAGTTGTCGATTTTGAATGCGTGAAGTGCGGACATGATGTGTTCGACTGTGTAAACGATCGCTTTACCCTCTGCGATCGTCGTTCCCCGCTGAACATCCACCACATTGCAGGCGAGAGCCCGCACCTCCGGCTTGCCGGGCAGATCGACCCGCCGGAAAATAATTCCGCTGTTTTCCGGAGCCGGATTCACCCGGACCGTGGCCCGGGCACCGGTATGCAGTGCAATTCCGGTCACGGAAGCACTTTTTTCTACAGTTTGCTGCATTTCCATCGAAAATTTACTCCATTCGATTTGAAAAAAATATATTCATGCATCATAATATAACACTGACATGATATTAATTCAAAGTTATTGTATCATTTTTTGCAACAAATCAAACTGCATCCGCCGGGTGCAACAGTGTTTTCGATCCCGTATTGACAAATCACGCTGCAGATGATACATTTTGTATGTGTCAATAACACTCAGCAATTCAAAACAAAGTGAGTAAAAAAATATGAATGGTTTGATAAATCCGGTAAAAGTTGCCGTCGTAACCGGCCCGACAGCCACCGGAAAAACAGCTTTAGCCGTAAACCTGGCAAGGGAATTCAGCGGAGAAATCATCAGTGTTGATTCCCGGCAGGTCTACCGGGGCATGGATATCGGTTCAGGGAAAGATCTCTCTGAATACGGAGAAATCCCGTTTCACCTGATCGACATCGCTGATCCGGCAAAGGAAAACTTCAATCTTTTCGACTTCTGCAAAGCGGCTTTTGCCGCAATTGCCGATATCACATCCCGGGGAAAACTGCCGATCCTCTGCGGAGGGACCGCCCTCTATCTGGAAGCTTTACTCAAAGGCTACAACCTGCCCGGCGGTAAACTTCCGGAACGCCGTTCCGGAGAGGCCCGGGTCCGGCAGGAGGGAACCGATCCTGCATTTATCCCGCCGTTTGAACTTGATGCGCTGGTCATGGGAGTGCTTTTCCCCCGGAAAACAGTCCGTGCCCGGATCGAAAAACGGCTGGATGCCCGGTTCGACGAAGGAATGATCGACGAAGTCTCCCGGCTTCATGACTCCGGAGTCAGTTTTGAGAAACTGGAATTTTTCGGATTGGAATACCGGGAGATCGCCCGTTACCTGCAAGGCCAATGCTCCTTTGATGAAATGCGTATCACCCTGTTGAACCGCATCCGGCAATTTGCCAAGCGTCAGGATATCTTTTTCCGGAAAATGGAACGGGACGGAATCGATATTTACTGGCTGAATGAAGCGAAAGATCCCGATCCCAGGAAACTGCTTTCCGCTTTTATCGCCGGAGAAACGCTCCCGGAGATCGGATTCCGTCTGTGCGAACACCACAATCCGCCGTCATTCACATGATCCGCATTCCCAGCAGCCGGGATTTCCCGTCAACTCTGCCAAAAATCAACTGAAACAGCTGCTGGTGCTTCAAATCTTTGCCGCCGGCAGTTTTACGGATAAAACCGATCCGGTAGACCAGATTGACCACACCGGGGGTTTCCAGAGCGGTGAGGAACTCCACCGCTTCCACTTTTCCCATGCGATTTTCCATATCTTCACAGGATGATAGAAAATCCTCTCCGGCAGCAATGCCGGAGGCATCTCCTCCATTGCGCTGATAGCGGTCAAAATCTCTGGCCGCAATCGCCCGGATTATCTCATTCCCCTGTTGGCGGAATGCTGCATCCGATCCGGTTTCAGCCGGTAATTTGCCTTGACGGCAGCCGGCCAATATCAGCGCAGCAAGAAATAATATCGTAATATTGAAGAGTTTCACTGATTCACCTGCCGATTCTGCCGTTTGCTCATATTCAACACCGGAGAATCCTGCGGAGAACTCCACTGGCAAGTGGCGGCGACCACCAGACGGGAATGCTTCACAGAACTGGATTCCGACGAAAACAGATATCCGATGTAGGGAATATCCGACAAAAACGGAATACCGCTGCGACTTTTAACCACCTCTTTGCGGTTGAGACCGCCGATTACAAATTCGCCACCGGTAAGCGGCAGACTCACATCCTGCTTTACAACATTGCCCTTGGATATCCGGGGAGTGCCGTTGGATTGAAATCCGATCAGACTGGTGTTGGATAAAGTAACGGTAAAACGGCATTCTTTCAAATTCACCGAAGCGTTGCTGACCTGCATATTGAAACCATACCCGGTTGACTTGGCAGTATTCTGCTGATTTCCTTTAGCCACCGGAATATCCTGTGACGGTTCGATGACTTCACCGATCAACTTGGAAAGCAGCTGATAGGCCCCTACCCCCATATCCGGGGTATTGGAAGCATTTCCAGCCGGAGTCGAGGTGTCGCTGTAGAAGATCTGATTCAACCGCGAAAAAGAACCTCCGGTATTGTTGCGGATGCACAATTCACCGCTGTGGATAACTGTTGCCTTACCGCGACTGCTTAAAAAATCCAGATAACGGGTATTCCATTTGGGATTGAATGTAAAAAATCCGGTCCGTTCCGAACCGTAATCCCGGTTCATCCCATCTATTGCGCTGTAGATCGCCGCCCAGTTGTTGCGGAACCGGCCGCCGACCGAAAAGAAATCCGCACCTTCATTATTTTTCCATGATTGAAAATCGATACCGATCCGGTCATCGTTTTCATCGTAAATTTCATAAACTTTGATCTGAAGTCTGACCTGCGGCACCGGAACATCATACTGTTTGAGCATTTTAGCAATATTGTTGCAGCTGTAGTTGCTCACGTCAAAGATCAGCCAGTTTAAATCCGAATCGATAGTGACAATATCCTGTCCCTGCCACAATTCGGTGACGTCGGAAATATTCATACCGACATTTTCGATCAGCGGCATCAGGTTGTATGCCGGAACAAACTTCGGCATATAGATAAACATTTGCGAACCGGTACTGATCGTATTGATCGACGGAGTATCCAGCGTCTTGACCAAAGTATCAATACCAATACCATTTTCACTGTCCTTGAAACGGTATTCCTCAGCACTGACCAGCAGCAGGCCGGTTCCATCGACATACTTCAAACATTCAACAGCGGTGTTGCTGCCGAGCTGGGCCGCCGGGTTGTACCCCATCTGAGAATTGACCGAGCCCAGCTGAACCGAACTGACTGTCGCTGTCAACGGAGCTGCGGTATTACCGGGGTACTGCTGAAGCATCGACGTATTGCCGACCCGTTTGGCCTGAACCATCTGGCGCAGATATTCACGGAATGCGTACGCATCGACATTTTTGAGCAGATAAGTTTTGGTAACGACCCGCGGATCATTATTATCCCGTATGAAGTGAACCGCTTTGGTATCATCTTTCACTTCGAGCACCAGCTGGGCATGAACCCGGGTACTGTCATAACCACCGGTAATATTGAAATTGGAATCCCGGGGAACTCCGGGAACTTCTGCTCCATCAGCCGCCGAGATCCGGCAAACCATAATGGCGGCAACAACAAGAAAGTACAAACTTTTCATCAGATCAAACTCCTTGTATACGATTATTTAATCCGCTTCATGAATCCGGCTCCGACATCGCTGGGAGTTGCGGTATTGAGCAGTGACGCAGTTACAGTGACGCAGACATCAATGTTTTCTTTCTGCCGGGTGACCGTGCCGAAAAGATAGCGCAGTACCGGGATCCTGATCAAAAAGGGGATTCCGATGACCTGTTCGACCACGCTGTGTTTTTTCCACTTGCCGACGATGGTTTCCTGATTGAGCGGAATCAGCAGATTTCCGGAAACCTCTCCGCTTTCAATAAGTTCCGCGCCCTGATTGCTCCGTTCCACGACATTGGCACTCTGAATGGTATATCCGAAAAACAGCGTACCGGGGTACTTTACATAATTTCCAGGTGAATAGTCCGCCACTTCAAACGCTTCACTGGCCGGATATCCCGGCTGAGAAGATCCGTAATGAATATTGACTACCGGAGCTGAGATTTTGGCATATACCTGATTCAACCCCGAATCATTGATCGAACTTGCGGTCACGCTCATGTAATCATTGTCCCCTTTGACGATATTCTGCTGTCCGGGATTGAAGTAGATTTCATAATCCGCTGTGTTGGAATTGGATACCGTCAAGGTTGCCCGGGAAGATATCCGGGCATTGCCGCTTTGCTGAAGCATCCGGATAAAACTTGCATCAAACTGCGGCGCAAAGAAAAATCCGCCCAGAGGTCCTGACATCGCCTGCAAAGCCATACTGCCGGACGAACTTACACCAAAGGCATTGAATGCGGTCTGAAAGATGTTCAATCCCGGACCGTTTTTCCATGCCAGGTACTCGATTCCCATATCCCGCAAGGTGCTTTCCCGGACTTCATAAACATTGAATTCCAACGTTATCTGCGGTGCCGGACGGTCGAGATATCCCAGAAACTGAAACACATAGGCACTGTAAGAGCTGTTGTCTTTCCAATAAATCTGATTGCTGTTGGCATCCCAGGCGTACAGCGAATCCCGGGGCCCGGAACCGATCACAGAATTGACCAGCACATCCAGCAGCACCTGACCGGAACGGTATTTCGGACGGTAAACAGCCCGGGTGATACCGGTACCCCGGATAATATCTCCAGGTGTATGTCCGTCGATTTTTATATTCCGGTCGGCCTTGGCAACAAAATCATCTACATAAGGCATCATCTTTACCGGACAGGTGACGGTGAGAGATTGCTGATTATTGCCGTATTCAATACTGTTGACTGCAGAATTGTTATTGTAACGCAGCACCATGCCGCTGACAAAGGGGACAAGGTCATTTGCCTGAGCGTATTTCAGCGAATATATTTTAGATACCATGTAGTCCTGGGCATCATCCTGAATCAGCCGGATCTTCCGGACGCTCTCATTTACCGGTTCAGCGGCCGACAAACCGGCAGCAAACACCGCCGCCGCAGAGAACATCCACCGGCAGCACAACCTGAAAATTTTCATAACTCCTCCTCACAGATTTAGCTTTTACGGAATATGATTCCGTTTTCCGCAACATCCTCCTGCTGCGGAAATTCTCCTCTATGAGAAAGATCAATTTAAACGCTTTTATGAAATTTTCAACGCATCCCGCCGAATCTGACCACCCATTCTCCGGCGATAATTTCTCCATTCAAGGCACTGCGGCCGTAATCCCGCTGATTATCAAAGATCAGATCGACATCACCGCTGCAGCTCAAAACTTCCATCTGCACCGTACCGTCGACCAGCATCACCGGAACTCCCGCACTGCGCCGGGGGGATTTACCCGGCTTGAGTTCAGGAAAATCCAGAACGAAATAAACACCGTTCACATTTATTTCGATCCGGGAACTCTGCGTATTGCTGAGCATGAAGTAAAAAATCCCCGGTTCATTACCGCGCCGGGCAAACTTTTTGAATATCTTCATCCCGGGCTTGGCGGCGATCTGATTCCAGCCGCCGAATGGGGCCGGACCGTGGTCAAAATAGTGAATATCATCACCGCCTTTGTCCAGCCGGATACCATCAGGACGGAGCCAGCGGTTGACCGCCGGTTCCATAAAGAGACGGTAACTGTCATAAAAACTGCAGACTATTCCGAATGAAAACAGCAGCAAAAGTAATAATTTGCCGCAAAAAAGGCGGCGTTCTTTTCCGGAAATGACCTGCAGACGGCTCAGAATATCATCAATTACAGCTCCGCCGAAAATAAACAGTACCGGCAGGATCGGTGCCCGAAAACGGGAAAGCATATAAAACAATGTCACCGCTCCCCAGAAAAATATCACAAAACCGTAAAGAGTCCACAACCTGACCCCGCCGTATTTCAACAGGGGAATAAACCACAGAAATCCCAGCAGCGCAACTGTCAGCAGCACCTGCGACCTGCCCGGCAGTAAAAATTGTATCACATACGAAGCAAAACCGTCATATTGCAGCGAAACATTGTTCGGAATCTCCCGTCCATCCCAAAACAGCAATGCCTTGCGGAATTGCAGCTCCAGAAACGCCAGCGGCTCATCACAGAAAAATTCCCACATCTGCTGAGCCATGGATACCGGATATGCACCACTGGCAAGTTTTACCGCCCGGTGATATGCAACCGGATAATACATCGCTCCGGCAGGTGTTCCCGGTTCCCTCACCCCGGCGGGAGCTTCGACCGTATTTCCCAGGGCAAGCACCACATCAGCAGCCGTACTCGGACCGCTGAACCGGCCGAGTGCCGCAGTGTTGTATATTACAAAAGGCAGCTGAACGGCGATGGCACAAGCCAGCAAACATCCGGATTTGCTCAAAAAATCTTTCCAAACAAACTTATTCTGACGGCAGACGACGAACAGTGCCGCCAGAATCACCGGCAACAGCAGATTCACATTGCCCCGGTTCAAAATGGCAACTCCGGCAGCGATCCCCGTAAAAATCCAATCCCGGAGCCGGTTCAGCTCCACCGCCCGGAGCGTCAGAAAAAAAAGCAGCGTCAACAAATAACAGTGCAGCGTTTCATTCTGATGAAACGGCACATAAAGCAGCAAAGGAGAAGATATCGCAGTTAAAAAAGCAGTGATCACTCCGGCCCGGCGGTTGAAAATCTTTTTACCGCACATTCCGGCAAGATAAACCGTCGCACTGCTCAACAGAGTCTGGACTGCGATCACCGCCAGCATATAAAATTTGCCGGCAGCAAGATGTATCAGCGGCAGAAACACCGCATAATAAAAGGGCTGATAATAAAAAACTTCCGGGAGCTTACCAGCAGCGATCTCTTTCCCGAGTCTCATATAGGTAGCAAGATCACTGGTCGGCAGCGGGGCGAGCATATTGTTGATGCCGTCACCGGCACACGCCATTTCAAAAGCGGCGATGCTTCGCAGCAGCATGGCAAAAATCGAAATCAGCAACAACCGCCGCCGGAAAATTTTCTCCTCCGGAGTATCCCCCGGAAAAAATGAAACAGAACCGCCGGAAACAGCGGTTCTGTTCAAAAACATTCTGATACGTTTCAATATCATCAGACAGTCATCAGCTCTTTTTCTTTGGCAGCGAGCATGGTATCGACTTTGGCGATATAACTGTCGGTAAGTTTCTGGATATCATCGAGCATTTTTTTGCGTTCGTCCTCGGTGATATCGCCATCTTTTTCAAACTTTTTGACTGCATCGTTTCCGTCGCGGCGGATATTGCGGAGAGCAACTTTAGCCTCTTCAGCTTCAGATTTAGCCTGTTTGGCGAGAGTCTGACGGCGGTCTTTGCTCAATTCGGGAATCGGCAGTTTGAGCGTCTTGCCATCGCTCATCGGAGTGATACCGATATTGGAGGCAAGCAGAGCTTTTTCAATACCTTTGACCGCACTGGCATCCCACGGCTGAATCACCAGCAAACGGGCTTCCGGAATGGTGATACCGGCGGCATCACGGATTCTGGTCTGAGTACCGTAATACTCAAAAGTGATGTTTTCCACC
>JAZRNP010000314.1:0-5207 GCA_045648225.1 Victivallaceae bacterium
GCAGGACGTTCTGCTGCTGAGGTCGAAATCTGTGCAAAAAATGTGGTCGATTCACTCAAATAACGGAGCATGAAAATGCAAATCACCTCTCTTGAACTCTTTAAGGTTGCTCCCCGTTGGCTTTTCCTCAAAATGATGACCGATGACGGCGTTTGCGGTTGGGGCGAACCGGTTATCGAAGGGCGCGCCGATACCGTTGAAGCTGCTGTCAAAGAGCTTTCTCCGTACCTCATCGGACGTGACCCGTTCCAGATCGAAGATATCGTCCAGACTCTCTATCGCGGCGGATTTTACCGCGGCGGTCCGATCCTTTCCAGTGCCATCTCCGGTATCGAACAATGCCTCTGGGACATCAAAGGTAAAGATTTGGGTGTTCCGGTCTACCAGCTGCTGGGCGGCAAGGTACGTGATGCTGTTCCGGTCTACGTCAACGGCTGGTTCGCTCCGGCGAAAACCCCGGATGAATTTGCGGAAAAAGCCGCATTCCTGCGTGACAAGAAATTCCCCGGCTGCAAATGGGATCCCTTCGGTAAAGCGTGGATGCAGATCGGCAAACGTGAACTTGCGCAAGCTCTGGAATGTATTGAAAAAGTTTCTGCCGCAGTAGGTGAAGATATGCACTTGCTTATCGAAGGTCACGGCAGATTTGATATTCCTACAGCCGTCAAAATCGGTAAAGCTCTGGAAGATTTCGACATATTCTGGTTCGAGGAACCCATACCCCCCGATGATAAATCCGGTATGCGTGAAGTCAAAGAACGGGTCCGGGTTCCCATCGCCGCCGGTGAACGGCTCTACAACCGCTACGAATACCGCCAGTTCTTTGAATTGAATTGTTCCGATTACATCCAACCCGACATCTCTCACGCCGGCGGCATCATGGAAATGCGTCTCCTCGGCGGCGAAGCCGAAGCCCGTCACATCGGTTTCTGTCCGCACAACCCCTCCGGTCCGGTCGCCAATGCCGCCACCTTGCAGATCGCCGCTTGTGTCCCCAACTTTGTCATGTTGGAAATGATGATGAGTGACGTGCCGTGGCGCAAAGAGATCTGCGACGAAAAACTCACCCTCCGCAACGGGCAGATGACTATTCCCACCCGTCCCGGTCTGGGTATCGAACTCAACGAAAACGAACTGCTCAAGCACCCCTATATCCGCACCAATTTGCGCCATTACCGGGGCGATTTGACCAACATCCGTCCCCCCGATGCGGAACTTTATTACGAACTTATTTGTGAAAATTGAGGTGCAGCATGGGAAGATTTGATGGCAAAACAGTCCTTATTACCGGCGGTAACCGCAATACCGGACTTTTCATCACAGAAAAATTTGTCCGTGAGGGTGCGAACGTTTTTATGTGCGGTTCCACTCCGGAATCCACTGCCAAAGGTGAAGCAATGCTCCACGATATGGGAGTTACCGGGTTCCGTGCCATTCCGTGCGATGTTTCCAATATAGAGCAGGTGACAAATCTGTTCGATATCATTGAACGCGAAGCAGGATCTCTGGATATCCTGATCAACAACGCCGCTCATCAGGGAATCGGAAAACCATTTGTCGATATGTCCCCGGACTATGTGAAGGAGGTATTTTCGGTCAATGTCATCGGAGGATTCCAGGTGACACAGATGGCGGTCAACCGTTTCTTTTTAAAACAGCAAAGCAGAGGTTGTGTGGTTTTCCTTTCCTCCAACACCGCCCAACGTGCCATTCGTAACCGCACCGCTTACTGCGCCAGTAAAGGTGCGATCAACTCCATGGTCCGTGCCCTTGCGCTTGATTTGGGACCGCTGGGGATCCGGGTCAATGCCTGCGCTCCCGGTTATATCTACACGGAACGCTGGGACAAACTGTCTGAAGAGGTCAAAACACGCCGCCGGATGAACTGTCCGCTGCGTCAGGAAGCCAAAGGCAGCGACATTGCCAATGTTGTCGCCTTCCTCGCCGGGAGCGACAGTTCCAACATGAGTGGCGAAATCATCACTTGTGATGCCGGTTGTTCCTGTCAGCATATGCCTGAGGATGTTGATATGTAAAACCGTCTTCCCGTATTTGTTTTTTGAGCTGGCATCAGTGAATGATGCCATGTGTGAATATACTCCGGAAGATGAATAAAGATAATAATTCCGGTCTGCAAAATTGATGCAGTGTTATTCAATGAAGAAAGTGTCAAACTCAACCGCTGCATATCAGATTGATATAGTGATCCAAAAACTGATCGGGCTGAATAATGAACAGTTTACCGGGATAATTGGCCGTCGGCAAACTCTCTTGCTTCCAGACAGGCCCGGGTCAGGGCAAATGTTTCCTCTGCGGTGACTGGGGCGGCTCCACATCCCCGGATGTACTGCACAAAGTCGTAAAACAATTCCCGTTGCGGCAGCTGCGGCAAAATTTGTTTCCCGGATGAGTTCAACAAAACGACTTCTCCGTCTGCAACTTCAATGACTCCGGTCGTTCCGGCGACCCGGACCCGGTCATCTCCGTGGGTTTCTGCCGCTTGCGGACGGAGATAATCGATGGTGCAGGAGGTGATGACTCCGTTATTCAATCTGCCGCAGCAAACGGCACACATCTCCAGATCACCGTTGTCCTGATTGTCTTCCCGGTCGTGAAAGGCAAATATGCGGTCAAAAGCGGATGCGCCTCCAAAGTACAGCATCAAATCCAGCGCATGGCTGCCTACCCATGGAATGGTACCGCCGTAGGTTGCACGGGTTTTGTAAAACCCGGGGCGGGTACCGAGTTTGTATGATTTGCGGGAACTTACCATTTTGACTTTTCCGATCGCTCCGGCACGCACCGCTTCAAAAGCGGTACGCATGGAACTTTCACTGCGCAACCCGACCATGGAAATAATGGCGGTGCCGGGGGCTGAT
Organism: Victivallaceae bacterium; assembly: GCA_045648225.1. GTDB lineage: Bacteria > Verrucomicrobiota > Lentisphaeria > Victivallales > Victivallaceae > UBA1784. The sequence continues at coordinate 2,880 of JAZRNP010000314.1, forward strand.
GCGTCATAGGCTTTTTCAACGGCCTTCAAGTCGTCCAGAGTGAGGGCAATCGGCTTTTCGCAGAAAACATGGATATTCCGTTCCAGTGCCGCAATGGCCAGATTCGCATGGTTCTCAAATGCACCGCTGATCACCAATATTTCCGGATGAATTGCATCCAGCATGGATATGCAATCTGTATAGAGCGGTACCGGATATCCGAGATGATTTTCCACCGCCTCCTGAACCGGTTTCGGATCATCGCCGCCATCGGCGGTAACTCCGGCGGCAATGGCAGCATCTCCAAGCAGTTTCATGCCGCGCAGGGCATATCCCAGATGACCTCGTCTGCCGACAAAAGCTGTTTTACATTTTTCCACGATATCAAGACCTTTTTGTTGTCAGAATTGTTTCTATTAATGTATCACCGCAGAGGGAGAAATTCAACCTGATGCATCCGGATCACCTATTCGTTTTTTTTGCTGCCGGATGGTATGCCGGAAGCATTGTCGGCAAGAAGTGTGCGGAACTTTCGCGGACTTATTCCGTGTCCCTGTTTGAAAAAGCGGGAAAATGCGTACACACTTTTAAAACCGCTTAATTCGGCAATTTCCGATATATTCAAGTCGGTATGGGTCAGATAGTGTACCGCAGTACGGATAATGACGGCCCGCCGCAGTTTCGAAGGAGGATATCCCAGATGATCCCGTATCAGATCGCTCAAATGCCCGGGGGTGATCCCCAATTTGTGGGCGACCGTATGCAGCGGCAGGTTGATGTTTTCCGGATTGGAAAGTATTTGCAGGGCTTTGTTCAATCGTTCCGGCAGCGCACTTTGCTTGAGTTGAGAAGCCTTGGGAGAATCTGATAAGGCATTGATCAGCAAAGTTGCGTAGAGCAGTGTTTCATTGTTGGCTGAAGTCGAAGAATTTTCGATCGCATTGCGGTAGCATTCGATCAATTTTGAAATCAGAGGTTCGGCCTTTTCCGGCACGGTCAGAATGTTCCCGGAAAGATTGGAGATCAACTCCGGATGGGAGATGGTGAAGCGGAGCAGCAGATAGTGCACATCTGTTTTGCCGGGCAGCCGCCGGTGGGGATGATGAGGCAGAATGCTGATGGCTTCTCCTGATTTTATGAAAAAAGGGACCCCGTCGATCTCAATATTTCCGGCACCTTTGATACACAGATAGAGGCAATGAAAATTGTGAACCGACGGCAGCGTCGAGACAATGGCATTTTCTGTCCGCAAAAAGAGATGGAGACGGTTTACCGTCGCAATGGTGGATGCCACATCGTAATTGGCGTGCGGGGTGAGCCAAAAGGATGGATCGTACTCTATATTCATAAAAATTCCGAATTTTGGTTAAATAATGCCGCTATTGTGCCATTGTTTTTAATATAATTTCGGTTAATATTATTGTCAAGGCAAAAAAATGGATTTTATTCCGGAGATGGGGTGAAAATGAACAGCATTGAAAAAACGAAAAAGCAAATCAATAAAGAGATCACAGCTTCAGTTCAACAGGCAAACGCTTTGCACCACAAAGCTCCATTTGCACATTCATTTACTCTTATTGAACTGCTGGTCGTGATTGCAATTATTGCTATTCTGGCGGCGATTTTCCTCCCGGCATTGCAGCAGGCGAGGGGGCGGGCACGTTCGACCTCCTGTGCAAATCAGTTGAAGCAGATCGGTATTTGTGTTCAAGAGTATTCGGAGGAGTTCAACGGCTTTTATATGCCGTCTGAATTGTGCACCACCTCCAGTTCGGCCAAGAGTTTGCGCGGGTGGTTTTACGGTGACACCTGGCTGGCGAACCGGCTTTATAAAACCACCAAATCTACTGACGAAGCGCACAAACTCAAGATTCTCATCTGTCCGGAGGTCCGGGATAATGAAACCATACCGTGGGCAAGTTCAAAGTTGCTGCTCACTAACTCGTATATGATGAATGCGGCGATTTCCACTCACACAGCGGCTGTGAAATTCGGTAAATTGGCGAATCCGTCCAAAGTTCCTTATATTCTCGACGGTTACGGTGCGGCGAGCTACAGTTCCGGCAATAAAAAGCACGTGCGTCCGACCTATCCGGTGTCGGATGATTCCAAGAATTCGCGGCGCGTGGCTTACCGCCACCAGAAAAAGTGCAATATCCTCACCGCCGGGTTGAATATAACCGCAAGCAACTATATCAAAGAGATCGGCGATGACGGAAGACAGGATATTCTATGAAAGGTGAAAAATGAAAAAGTTGATAACACTGCTTGGTGTGACCGCATTAACTGCGGTCGCTTTTGCAACACCGCCGGATTGAATCTGACTGCCAGCGGCTATATCAAAGAGAT
>JAZRNP010000315.1:0-1516 GCA_045648225.1 Victivallaceae bacterium
ATTCTGATGCCCCAGATGGGCGTTTCCGAAGAAAGTGCTCTGCTCTCCGCCTGGTTGGTCAAAGAAGGCGATGCGGTCAAAATGGAACAGCCGATCTTCTCTCTGGAAACCGGCAAATCCAGCTTTGAGGAACTTTCCAAGTACGAAGGTACTATTCTGAAGATTCTCGTTGAGCCCGGTAACGAAGTCGCCGTCGGTGCTCCGGTTGCCGTCATCGGTAAACCCGGTGCCACTTTCACTGTCCCCGGTGCTGAAGCCGCTGCAGCTCCCGCTGCTGTGGAAGCTGCTCCTGCTGCCGCCCCGGTCACTGCTGCTCCGGTCGCCGCTGCCGCAGCTCCCGCCGCCTGCGGTGCTGAAGTGCTGGCTTCTCCGCGTGCCAAGAAACTTGCTGCTGAACTCGGTCTGGATATCTCTCAGGCTATCCCCACCGGTCCGGAAAGCCGCATCATCGAACGCGATGTCAAAACTTTGAAAGCTTCCGGTGCCGCTGCCGCTCCGGCCGCTCCCGCCGCTGCTGCTGTCGAAGCCAAAGCCGCTCCCGCCGCTGCTGCTCCGGCTGCCGCTGCCGCTCCTGCTGAATACACCGAAGAAAAGATCTCCCGTATCCGCAAAGTCATCGCTGACAATATGCACAAATCTCTGGCGGATATGGCCCAGCTCACCCTGAGCCGCACCTTCGATGCCACCGCCATTCTGGCGATGCGCAAACAGATGAAAGGTGCCGAAGATCTCGGTCTGGACAAAGTCACCATCAACGACCTCGTGTTGTTCGCGGTTGCCAAAACTCTGGTGGAATTCCCCGATATCAACGCCAATTTCATCGGCGACAAAATGGGCCGTTTCACCCATGCTCAGCTTGGTGTTGCCATTGACACTCCCAAAGGTCTGCTGGTTCCGGTCATCCGTGACGCCGACACTTTGTCCGTCAAAGCCATCTCCGCCAAGGTCAAAGAGTATGCCAATGCCTGCAAAGACGGTTCCATCGGCGGCGACGCCCTGACCGGCGGCAGCTTCACTGTCACCAACCTCGGCAATCTGGGCATTGAAAGCTTCACTCCGATCATCAATCCGCCCCAGACCGCCATCCTCGGTGTCTGCGGAACCACCCTCCGTCCCCGTCAGAAAGCCGACGGTTCCATCGAATACTATCAGGCGATGGGTCTTTCTCTGACTTTCGACCACCGGGTCGTCGACGGTGCCCCCGCCGCCAAGTTCCTCAAAGCGGTTGCGGACAAACTTGAAAAGTTCAATCTGATTCTGGCAATGTAATTTTCAGGAGATTACAATTATGATTTATGATGTTCTCGTTATCGGCGGCGGCCCCGGTGGTTACCGTGCCGCTGAACGTGCCGGTCACAAGGGTATGAGCGTCTGCCTCTTTGAGGGACGCTCTCTCGGCGGCGTCTGCCTCAACGAAGGCTGCGTGCCGACCAAAACTCTGCTTTATTCCGCCAAGATCTTCGATTATGCCAACAAGTCGGAGGCCAAAGCGGTCTTAGGAAGACAAGAAATCTAC
>JAZRNP010000316.1:0-14636 GCA_045648225.1 Victivallaceae bacterium
TTCTCTGAAGGCTGCGGCCTTTACCCATATCGCTTCTTTCCCGATGCTCGGCGTGCGCAAACTGCGCATTCAGATGGGGGAATCCGTTATGATTGCCGGACTGGGGATTCTGGGACAAATTGCGGTACAGGCAGCAAAATATTCCGGGGGAGCACCGGTGCTTGCCTGCGATTTTTCACCGGAACGCCGGGAACTGGCATTGAAACTCGGAGCCGATGCCGTCTTTGATCCCCGGGAACCGGATTTCGCTGAAAAAGTTCGGGAAATGACCGGCGGCGGCGTCAATGCCGTCGTGGAGGTCTCCGGTAAGGCCGCCGCTTTGAAACAGGCGATCTCCTATACCGCCAGAATGGGACGGATTTCGCTTCTGGGCTGTACCCGGGTCTCCGATTGTCCTCTTGATTTCTACCGGGACTTGCATCTGACCGGAATCACCCTTATCGGGGCTCATACCCAAAACCGTCCGATATTGGAATCCCGTCCCGGAGAATGGAGTGCTCATGATGATTACGGTACGATTTTGAAGTTTCTGGCTTCCGGGCGTTTTGATTTTTCTTCATTGATCCACCTGACCGTAACTCCGGAGGAGTGTACCGGACTTTACAACCGGCTGCTGACAGAACCGAATCCTCCCATGGGTATTATTTTTGATTGGAATATGTAAACCCTTGAGAGACGGATTTTCAGAAAAAGGATCATCGGAAATGGAAAAAATCAAAATCGCTCAGATCGGAGTCACTCACGAACACGCTTCCGGGAAATTTATCTCTCTGCAGAAACTGCCGGATATCTATGAAATCGCCGGATATGTCAATGATCTGGGATCGACCACCACTCCATGCTATGTCGATAAATTGCATGATTGTTTCAAAAAATATCCGGAATTGACTCTGGAGGAGGTTTTCAACGATCCGGATATAAAGGCCGTTACCGTCGAGGTGCCGAATAATGAACTGGTTCCGATGGCTCTCAAATGTGCGGAAAAAGGAATCGCCATGCACATGGATAAACCGGCCGGGTTGGATCTGGAACTTTACAAAAAATTGCTGGATATCTGCAAAGAGAAAAATCTGCCGTTTCAAATGGGATTCATGTTCCGGGGAAACCCGGCGTTCCAATTCTGCATCCGGGCGATAAGAGAAAAACTTATCGGAGAGGTGTTTGAGATCGAAACCGATATGAATCACTGTTACGGCGGCGAAAAATATCAGACATATATCGGCAAATTTACCGGCGGGATCATGTTCAATCTGGGATGTCATTTGATCGATTTTGTTGTTTCCGCTATGGGCCGCCCGGAAAATGTTACTCCGTTTCCGGGAACTGCCCCGGGATATCCCTCCGGAATAAAAAATAATTGTACTGCAATTCTGGAATATCCCAATGCCCATGTCGTTTTGCGGGCGTGTTCCAAAGATGTTTGCAATACTCACGGCCGGAGTATGAAAATATGCGGAACTCTGGGAACAATCAGATTTTCGCCGCTGGAACGGTTCGACGGCCGGGAGATCGAAATCAATCTGACTCTTTCTCAGGATAGTGCGCTTTATCCCAAAGGCAGTCACACCTTGCGTTTCCCGGCGCAGCAGGATCGTTATACTGCCCAGTTGAGCGAACTTGCCGCCATGGTCCGGGGGGAAATGCAGTCACGGTGGAGTTTTGAACACGATTATCTTGTTCATGAAGTCACGCTGGCGGCCTCCGGTTATATCCCGTGGAAATGATAAAGCGGTGGATTTACCAGCTGCCGTTTACCGGTCGTGCAATACAAAAAACAGTGCAAACCTTTATTAGGTTTGCACTGTTTTTGTGTTCTGAATGTGTTACCTCAAGTGCGGAGCTGATCAATCGTCATCGACCTCCAGCTCCAGATCATCCAGCACCACGGAACCGCCTTTTCTGACTCCGATGGCGACCCTGAATTGATACGGATAATTAGCGGCAGTGAATTCACGCAGATCGAATTTTGCTTCAAATTCGTCAAACTTCTGACGGACGACTGCATTTTTCATCGCAGTCTTGTAAGGTGTACCATCCTGATTGAAAAAGTACAGCTTGACAAAGATTTCTCCGCGGCCGGAGTAATCGCCGTTCACCTGATAGAACAATCCGGGACGGAAGTTGAAAAATCTGTCGTAAACAACTTCTGAATCTGATTTTGCGTCGGCAGTTATTTTAAGACCATAGTCCAGGAAACCGACGGAAACGATTTCCGATGTTCCCTTCGCCGGTTTGGAGAAGTTTCGTTCCCGCAAATCGGCATCAGCAAAGAGCAGCACACCTGCGAAACAGAAGACAGTCAGCAAAAATTTTTTCATAGCACGACCTCCTTTTAAAGGGTTAGTTAGTTGCGACTAACTTATAATACTCCCATTTTTTGCAGAAGTCAAGAAAAATCCACTTCTTTGTTGCAAAAAAGTGGATTTTTTTATATTTTGGCGGGGTTTGGGAAAGATTACAGGTCGGATTCTTTGATCAGAGAACCCCAAACCGGAGTGTAACCGTTGGCGGCCAGATGGGCAAAGGCGGTATCCAGACGCTGCCAATGTTCCCCGATGCAGTTCCAATAGTAGGGATAGAATTGTGGTTCGTGGGTCATGATATTGATGTAATTGCGCTGTTCGTTGACGATCCGGATGTCGAGTTGCGGAATGACCTCTTCGAGCGGGAGATTGTTGAAGATCAGTTCAAACGGGATGCGCTGCAGCTCCGGAACATCCGGATCGGGGACAGATACGACCGTGTGACCGGCTTCGGCGGAGAGGGCTTCAAACTTGGTGCGCCGGTCAACAAGGAAACGGACTCCTTCATTGTAGAGAAACCGCTTGATTCCCGGAGTAGATTCCACATAATGCACGACCTGCGGGAAAAGGAAACACTCTTCACCGGCGAAGCGGATGATTTGACGCTTCACATAGTTGTAGTCCCGGATATATTCTTCGGTAGTTGCCGGAATGCACTTGGGGTATTCAAAGTAGTGGGTCTTGTCAAATGCTGCATGGAAACTGAAGCGCAGCCAGTCGCTGTTGGCGGCAAATTCCTCTTTGTAGCAGTCGGGGAATTCTTCGAGCATAAATCCGCTGTTCTGGTCGCCTTTAAAAAGATTGAGCAGAAATTTGGTTTGATATTTGTCATGAAATTTTTTCAAATTGGCGAGAAAGAAGTGGTCAAAGATCGACTTCGCTTTGCCGGACGCATTGTCTTTGAAAAAGAAGATAGTGTCATCAATAAAAAAGCTGTATTTTTTCATAACAGTTGTTTTCCCTCTTGATCTTATTGTAATTTATAGCCTTTTGCGGCATTGACCAGCCGCAGAATGGATTCGTCACTATTTACACTGGATGCGACCACTTCGCCAACCACCAGAGGACAGTTTCCCGGGCGGTATTCCGTCACCAGTTTACACTCAAAATTGGCAACTGCATCGGATAAGAGCGGGACATCGACCGTTGAAGCCGGTTCAAATTTCAAACCGGAAATTTTTCCTTTGTCGATATCGTGTCCGTGAGTCGTTCCGAAATAGAGTGTCTCTTTGGCCATACTCTGGCTCGGATAAGCGATGACAAACTCTCCGGACTCACGGATGAGTTCCAGCGTGTAAGCCGGATCATCGATCCCCAGCAGAAACATCGGCGGTTCATCGGAAACGATACACACCCAGCCGATTGCCATGAGATTTATTCTGCCGTCCCGGCTTTTGGTGATGGCAAGGACGACCTGTTCGGGATATTTGCGACCCCACGCTTCAGTAATAGAACTTTGTTTTTGCATAGTTTGCCGCTTTCAGAATCTTATTGTACCAAAATTTGACAAGTAGCTTGCCTTGTGACTTTCGTAAGTTCCCGTAGATTTTCAGTGGAAATAAGATCAAATATCGAACCCTAATATACCATGCAAAATTCTATTTTCAAGCGATTGTGTTGCAACTTATGAAAACGGCCGGTTTTACAAAGGATGGAGCAGCAGTTCAAGCGACTGTATTTTGACTGTTCCGGCAAAGAGTAAATTGGCTCCCGTTTTTGTCGTGTGGTTTGTTACGCATTTTTATCGGAACAACTTCAAGTGACCGCATACTGCGAAATACAGCTCTCGCCCCGGGAAAATTCAATTTTTTGAGAGTAATATCTGTTTTACGGACACCACTCGATGATTCCGGTTGCGCAATGAGTTTCCCGCCATTTGATGAACTCCGGATAAGAGCGCACACCACCGGAAATCACCGCCTGATAATATTCGATGCCCATAATGTGTTCATCGTCAGGGGTGAGGTATTTGAGCTCCAGAATGGTGCGGCGGGTTTCCGGTGTCAGGACCGCTTTTATCCGTTGAGCCACCTGCTCAAAATAACCGTCAAATTGCGAACCTTTCAAAATCTGGATCATATCGATCTGCCACTCTTCATCATCCAGCATGAACCATATATGAAATTCCAGACAGGCTTCCGGGGTATCGGCAAGGTTGCGGTATTCCATACGGGTGACGGCAGGGTTGGCACAAATTTTTTTGATTACTCCGAAACTTTCGGCAATATCCAACTTTTCAGTATAAATATGAAAATCAATGTCCCGGTGTTTCATCAACAATCCCATTGCCATTGAACCGACCTGATTTACGGTCGCTCCGATGTTTTCCCAAGCTTGCCGGATGCCGCTTTTTTCAATGATCCGCAGAGCCTTTTCAAAATTATTTTGAGCAATGAGTTCAAAATCGTTCTTTGCCATAATAGATACCCTTTTTGATTGCCGGATAATATAACATTTTCCGCAGAAATTTGCAATCGCAAAATGGTACTTTGTGATACCGTGTACGAAAATCCATCGCAAAACGGTACCGGGATGCGGGAAATAATCCATAATTCCGGGATTTTGCGGATGCCAATTTGAAAATGGTGTGAAACGGTGCTATCGTAATACACTGTTAAACAGATCTTTAAAAATAACAGGAGCTATGATAGATCATGAGAAATTTGTTCGCGCTGCTGGCTGCCATTTTTGTTGCAGGATGTTCCATTTTTCCGGGGCAATCTTCCCCGGAAAATAAACCCGCCGTCAACAAAGAATACCGTGTGCTGGTATTGGGGGATATTCACTTTGAAGGACCGCAGTATCACGGCGTACCGGGGATGACCTACCGCACCAAGTTTTCCAAAAAATACTACGAGATGTGGAAAAAAGAGATGCCGGAACTTTTTACCGCTTCGGCCCGACTGCTGGACGAAAATGTGCCGTTTGTTGCCCAGCTCGGGGATTTTATTCAGGGCTATCTGGCGTTGAAAGAACAGCGGGCAAAAATGTTGGACGATGCCTTTAAAGCGGTGAAACCATATTATCCGAATCACAAACTGCTTTCGATCCCCGGAAATCATGACAATCAATGTTCCGGTCCCAAGTCGGTGGTAAAGAGTTTGAAAGATTATCAGACCTATGCCGAAGTTTTCACCCCGCATATCTCCCGTGAACTCGGTCGTGAAATAAAAAACAATTATGTTATCCGCCACGGCGAAGATCTTTACATTTTTTACGACAGCTATATCAAACCTGACGATTCCATCAAGTTTCTCAAGGAGACCTTTAAAACTTATCCCAAAAACCGCTACGTTTTTCTGCTGACTCATCTGCCGCTTTTGCCGGGTTCCACAGCCAGTCCCGGCTGGGTGCTGCCTTACTACCGGCAGGTTGCGGAGATACTTTTTGAACACAATTCCATCGTCCTTTCGGCGCACACTCACATCCCCTCCGTCATCAAGGTCAGCAACGGCAAGGGACGCATCACTCAGATGGTCGCCAGCAGTGTCGGATGCAATTGGAATACCGGCAAACCCTTTGCCATCCGGTACGACAGCCTGGACGAAACGCTGAAACACGTTGTGCCGCAACGGCTGCTCAAACCGTTGCACAAGTATCCGCTTGCATTTTTGAAATCGCTGAAAATCGAAAGTTATGAACTTTACGACAACGCCACCGGTTTTGTCTATCTCAAGATCAGCGATAAAGGTGTTTTTGCCGAATTCTACACAGACAAGTCTGGAAAACCGGCCGCAGTAAAACAGTTGAAGTAAAAATAGATACTTCCCGATTTGCTTTTTACATCGGCCAGAGTTATATTAGAACGAAATTATAATAATATGGCCGAAGGAGTGCATGTACCATGAAAAAAGAACCTCAGATCGGGGAGATTCTGAATCGTCTCTCTATTGAAGAAAAAGCTTCGCTTACCGGCGGTGCGAACAGTATTGTTCTTGCCGGTCTGCCGGAACACGGAATTCCGCCGTTCCACATGATCGACGGTCCGCAGGGCGTCCGTCTGGAATCCGGCCCCACTACGACCGCACTCCCCTGTGGTATGTCGCTCGCCAGTTCTTTCGATCAGGAAAATGCCCGGGAATACGGTGCTCTGGCCGGAAGAGAATGTGCGGCAAACGGGATTCAAGCGATCCTTGGCCCGTCTTTCAATTTGATGCGCACTCCGCTCAACGGCAGAAATTTTGAATACTACGGAGAAGATCCCGTTCTTGCCGGAGAGACCGCTGCCGGATTCATCCGCGGCTGCCAGTCCGAACGGGTCGCCGCCTGTCCCAAACATCTGGCACTGAACAATCAGGAGATCTGTCGCACCACCGGAGACAGTATCATCGACGAGCGTTCGCTTCAGGAACTTTATCTGCGTTCCTTTGAAATCGCTGTCCGGACGGCCAATCCGTGGATGATGATGAGCAGCTACAACAAGATCAATGGTGTTTACGCTTCAGCTTGCGGTCATGTGCAAAATGATATTGTCAAAGAACAATGGGGTTTTGACGGGGTTATGGTCAGCGACTGGGGTGGAACTCACGAGACTATGGGTGCTGCTCTCGGTGGTCAGGATCTGGAGATGCCAGGTTCAAAATTCCTCGGTCCGAATCTCGCCGAAGCGGTGAAGGAGGGAAAAGTTCCAGAAGCTGTGCTCAATGATAAAGCTGAGAGAATTCTCCGGCTGTTCCAGCGAACCGGAATTCTGCCCGGCGGCCGCCAGCCGGCAGGTGAATCTGATACCAAACATCACCATGAACTTGCCCGTACTTTCGCAGAACGCGGCATGGTTCTGTTGAAAAACCGTGAAAACCTGCTTCCGCTTGACAGAAAAAAGTTGAAAAAAATCGCTGTTATCGGCCCCTCTGCCGACCGGTTCCATTGTATCGGAACCGCTGTAAGCTGCGGCGGTTCCGGAGCGGTCCATCCGGCTTACGAAATCACTCTGCTCAAAGCTCTGACCGAATATCTCGGAGATGATTGCCGGATAACTTATGAACCGGGAACTTTGTTCACCGCTGATAATGTGATTTCCAATTCTCTTTTAACGACCCCGGAGGGAACTCCCGGACTCAAACTTGAATATTTTGATGAAACAGGAAAAAATTTCCGGACTGAAACCATCAGCACTGTCGATCTTCATTGGGGTAATTTCCTCGCCGCAGGTTTCGAACCCTCCGATTTGGACGATATCAACTTTACGGGGAAAATTTCCGGAGTCATCACGCCCGATACCACCGGTAAAGTTTCTGTTTCAGTCAGCGGTTCCGCGTGCAGTATCACCGTCAAACTGGACGGTGAGATCGTCACCGAATTGAAAACCCGGGCACCGCTTTCCAGTGCAGCTGAGATCGACTTGACCGCCGGAAAACCGATCAATCTGGAAATTGATTTCGAACGTACCCCCGGACGTTCAGAAATCCGTCTGCACTGGGAACAGGCCAGTCGCACCATGCTGGAACGTGCCGTTAAAGCCGCCGCAGAAGCTGATCTGGTGATCTATTCCGGCGGGACCCATCACGGTTATGACCGGGAAGCCATCGGCTGGGGTGATGTCCCGACTGCGGATATTCCCGATCTGGAGCTGCCCAACGGTCAGGCCGAACTGATCTCCGCCATTGCCGCCGTGAATCCCAATACGATCGTCACCCTGATCAACGGTTCTGTTGTTAATGTTGAACCCTGGATCGATTCGGTCGGAGCGTTGCTTGAAACCTGGTATCCCGGAATGGAGGGCGGCAGAGCCACCGTCCGGGTACTTTTCGGTGAAGCCGAACCGGAAGGGCGTCTCTGCTGCACCTGGGCAAAAAAACTGGACGATTATGCGTGCCACGGCAACGGCAGTTATCCCGGTGTGCGGGGCGATGAAAATCCTCATACCGAATATAAAGAAGGACTTTTCATCGGGTACCGCCACTTTGAGAAAAACCGGATCGAGCCGCGCTTCCCCTTCGGTTTCGGCTTGGGATATTCTTCTGTAAAATTTGAACTGGGAGATGTCGAAGTCAAACAATACGGAACCATCCGTCAGGTCGAGGTCCGGATCTCTGCGGAAAATACCGGCAAACGCCATACCGCTGCGGTCGCTCAACTCTACGCTGGTGGCGTTGTCCCCCGTCAGGAAGACCCTGTGAAAGAGCTGAAACGGTTTTATAAATTTCATCTTGAACCCGGTGAAAAACAAAGTATCCGTCTGATTCTGGATGATCGGGATTTTGCCGTATTCGATACGGACAAGGGAAGCTTTGTCACGCATCCCGGCAATTACCGGCTTTATCTCGGCAGCAATGTCGCAGAGATCGCAGGCACGGCGGATATCACCCTCTGAACCGGTTCCGGATTAAATCCGGAATCCGGGGAAATCCCCGGATCACCACCTCAAAACAGGGTGCGCTTTGCCGGACAATTTATTTTGCCGTCAGCATATTTCCAATATCATTTTCCGGCGTAGTGATTCCTTTTATTCCGAAGGTTTAAATCAGAATTGCGGCGACATCCGGTGAGAAAAATGCCGGAAGTGTCGGCCATTTCCCGTGAAAAGCTTTCTCCGGGAACAAACTGACCTTACCGGGAATAGCGCATTTCAATTATATCATGCCCATGAACCATTCCACGGCGAGTGCCACTACAACCACAAGAGCCGAAATAATGAAACCGTGCAGCATGGGATTGGCACCGGCTTTTTTCATATCCTTGAAACTTGTTCCAAGACCGATTGCCGCCAGGGCGGCAACCATGAGAAACTTGCTCGCGTCCTTTGCGATTCTGGAAATTCCTTCGGGAATGATGCCGGTACTGTTGATGCCAGCCAATGCCAGAAAGCCCAGAATAAACCAGGGGAACAATCCCAAAATATTAACTTTGGTTCCGGTTGCTTCCATGTGTTGTTTTCTTGCAAGTCTGACATTGACAAATGCAAATACGAGCACAGTCGGGATGATCGACAGAGTTCGCGTCAGCTTTACCATGGCGGCAAAATCACCGCCTCTTTCACTGAAAGCATAACCGGCAGCAACCACACTTGACGTATCGTTGATCGCAGTTCCTGCCCAGAGACCGTATGCTTCATCCGAAAGTCCCATCATACGTCCCATGATGGGGAAAAGTACGACCATTGCCATATCAAAAAGGAATGTCGCAGACATGGCATATGCGATATCCTTGTCTTCCGCATCAATGACCGGAGCGATCGCAGCAATCGCACTGCCGCCGCATATTCCGGTCCCTGCCGAGATCAGATTTGACAGTTTCCAATTCAATCCCAGTGCCCTGCCAATAAAATATCCGCCGCCGAAACAGGTGAGAAGAGTAAAGAACATGACCATCAGAGAAAGTTTACCGACAGAAAGTATCACACTTACGCTGAGTGATGCACCAAGAAGAATGATGGCGAACTTCAGTATTTTCTTTGATGTGAACTTCAACCCGGGGGCCGCCCATGACGGATGCCAGAAACTGTTGATGATCATACCGGCAAACAAAGCGATGACAGAGGCTCCGATTATATGTACCGGTAATAAACTTTCTATCACTTTTGCAACGCAGGCAATGCAGAGTGCCAGAATAAAACCGGGCAACAGTATGACCATATTCAAAATCTTACTTTTCATTATATTTTCCTTTGAGATGACTTTAAAAGTTTTTAATTAAAATATTGGAAAAAAGTTATAAAACTGAGCAAAATGCTCATTACGTACTATACACCCGGAACGCTGTTTTTTCCAATGTTCGGAATCCTTTTCAAGAAAATGCGGCGGAACGAACCGTAAAAGACACATTTTTCTCATCCGGATTCTCCCCATTAAAAACAAAAGCCGCACATTGTGCGGCTTGATTTTTCAATGGTGGAGGTTGCGTAACTTGTCAGCGAATCTCAAATCAACCATTTCAAAGGTAATATATCTTCTGTTGCAAGCGTTCACTACTGCGGAGAATTTATTCAAAATGTAATTGGCAGATTGCCCATTTTTGATGCCAGTTCGGGCAGTAATTCAAGCAGCAAATCAAGTCGATTCCGGCTTACTTTGCAAATCGGTATATTGGTTCCATCGGGGTTAACCGCAAAAATACCGACAAACCGGCTGCCGTTCCTGCGTAACAGAACACAGGACAAGTGGTCTATCTCGGAAAACGATACCGATTTCATCTTTGCCGCAGTTTCCGGATGAAAACATTTACCGGAAAAGAGTTTTTTCTCCTGAAAATCAAACACCGTTACCTTGGGAGCATATGAAGAATAAAATACAAATCCGATTCCAATGACCACGATCCAGCACAGGGGAATAATGAGCGCAACTGCAACTGAAAGTAACAGTAATACGCCAAAAACAATGTAAGCAATGGGGGACGTTTTCTTCCGAATGACTCCGTAACGGTACGCATGCGGGTATTCCATTTTATGTTTCATTTCAACCTTGCTGAATGAAACTGCCGGGCGTTCAATGGCTAATGCCGCATGGAAACGTTCTGGCGAAATGGAAGAAATGTAACTTTTCAGAGCCGCCGGAACTGTTATTTCTTTCCGCAATACCATACGGAAAAAGCTGATTGCCAAAATCAACCCAACCAGATAAAAAAATGCACACTCTCCCCAGCGGATCATTCCCCAATGGCCGCGATACCAGAACATGATCGCACTTTTCTGCGGATTTTCCGGATTCACGATCACCTGCCGCTTTTTTCCGACTTTCAAATCAGGGAACGACTCGCTGTCATAAACGATCCGGTTTCCCCGGTATGTCCGTTTTTTGTAGGTGTATTGATATTCAACATCGGCAACTCGTTTGTAAGAGTTGCCACTACGGACTTTTTTAGTGGTGTTTTTGAGAATGACACCATCGACTTTGTCCCAATTTTTGATATAGTCGTTCCACGCCAACTGGGAACACATACTCCAAAAGCCGAACAAAAGCAGAAAGATCATTCCCGCACAGCAGGTGATCTTGTCGGCACTATTGGAATGTAAAACCCATTTTGCCCATAGCTGAATATCGGGGATCGGCAGAGTTGCGGCAGCGTCTTCAAGCGGTGAGATACGGCTCTCCAGTTCATTTTTTACTGCCTTGGCAGTTTCCGCAGAAAAAACATTGATATTCCAAGATTTGACTTTGCCGGAACTCAAATAAAAATAAATTACAGCAGGAACTTCCTGTTTTTTATGTTTTTGGTGAAAATATGACAAACGGATTATTTCGGCATAATTTATTCTGACGGGAAATATCGTACAATAGTAAATCGTTGCATAGTCACGTTCAAACCGTATGCGCCAGCAGAAGCACAGCCATAATGCGATACCCAGAATAATCGTCAGGGCAAAGCCGAATATTTGTCCCTTCTGCAGTCCGGAAAATCCTTTTTCCCACAAAGTAATACTGAATAAACCAAGCCCCAAAAGCACGAACATCCCGCCGAGAAGTGTTGGTGGTCCCATTTGACTGAAAAATGTCTTGCTCTCTTTGTGGGAAATACTCATAATCTTGCTGTTCCTTTCTATTTGACGCAAGAGAAATATATCATCGTCTGCAAGCATTTACAACTGCGGGATGCGGATTTTTGACGTAATTACGGCATCCAAAGTCTACCGATATAACAATCTGCGAACTTTTGTCTGGAAGTTTATAAGACTGTTTGAAGTTTGATGATTTGCATAGCAAATGTGTGAATTTCTGAAAATCAAGTCCTGCGTCGGCTAACCAAGAGCTTGGGACGAGGTCTTGAACCCAAAATAGAAAAAGAGAGAAAATCCTCTCTCTAAAATAAAAAAGTTTACGCCCATATATGACGATTTTAAAAAAGGAAAAAAAAATTATTTTTCCCCACAAAGTTAAAGCCTTACTCCGCCAGATTTGGCGGAGTAAGGCTTGCTTTTTGGCGGAGTAAATGCTATATTAGTTACTGTAAGGAGAAAGTGATGATGGATTATCAACCGAATTTTACTGTTTCTGCACACGCGATTTCAATGGTCGCTGAAATTTCAGCATTGATCGAACGCTACATCATTACGCAGGAAGCGGCTGAATCTTTGAAACTGCGCCGTGCCAACAAGATCAAAACAATTCAGTCTTCGTTGGCAATCGAGGGTAACTCCCTTTCGGTAAAACAGGTTACAGACATTCTTGACGGGAAGCGGGTTGTCGCTCCGCTACGTGAAATTCAGGAAGTCAAAAACGCTATTGCGGCTTACGATCTCTTTGATCAGCTTGATCCGTATTCAACCAGAGATCTGCTGAAAGCCCACAAGGTGATGATGACCGCTTTGATCGATGAACCGGGAAAATTCCGAAGCAGCGGTGTCGGAGTTTTTGACGGAAAGAAAGCAGTCCACATTGCTCCACCTGCAGAATTTGTTCCCGGGCAGATCAAAGATCTTTTCAAATGGTTGAAGTCGGCTCCCGATCATCTGCTGATAAAAAGTTGTGTGTTCCATTATGAATTTGAATTCATCCATCCCTTTGCCGATGGCAATGGTCGTCTGGGGAGACTGTGGCAATCGCTGATTTTGACAAAACTGCATCCCTTGTTTCAGCACTTGCCGGTAGAAACGATGGTGCACAATAATCAACCGGAATATTACCGGGCGATCAATGTCAGCAGTGCCAAAAACGATTGCGGAATTTTCGTTGACTTTATGCTTAACGAAATCCTGAACGCCATGAAACAGCATATCTCCGGCACTATTCCGGATAGCGATGATCCGGTATTGGATTTTATAGTCAGAAACCCCGGCAGCCGAGCTAATCAGATTTCCGCCGCATTGAACATACCTTTGCGTACACTTCAGCGTGAATTAAGCCGCCTCAAAGGTGCCGGTCAAATTACATTCCTCGGGGCCCCAAAAAATGGCGGATACTTTGGAAAGTAAATATAAAAACATGATTCTACCGGTATTTTTATATTGAAAAATAACAGAAACTTTAAGGCGCAGGAGTTATTTAAAAGTTCCAGCCGTTTTGTCTGCTCGTTTTCAAAGCTTCTTTTGCCATAGCTTTTATTGCTTCTTCTGTACAATATTTCATTATGGCGACCAAATAAATACTCTGAACGATATTGTTCAACTCATTGTGCAGTTGCCAATCAGAAATGTTACCTGTCCGTAAAGCATTCACTAAAAACGGATTCGGGAAGTAATATTTGTCAAGTATTTTCAGCAATGTGTCAATTGCTTTCTGTCGATCAAAAAACTGCAATACTCCGATAGCTTCCTGACGATCATTTTCTACTTCCATTGCCTTACAACAACCTTCAAGAAATTTTTGCAATGTTTCCGTTTGCTGCTTTTGTATTTCCCATTGCCGTTCAGAATAAATTATATTGTATCTTTCCGATTGTAAAAGTATTTTATTGCTTATCAAATATCTGGATGAATTGCAAAGACAATGTTGACTCCCTCATTGGGAAATGCAAATGTTCTTACAAAATTTTGGATAATGACAATTGTTAAATTTTCCAATAAACATTTTCTTTTAAAATCTTTGCCGGAGTTCCTCCAATTAAGATATTGGATTTGGTAAAACTTTTCGTAACAAGGCTGCCGATTGAAACTATTGTATCATCAGCAAGAGCGACATCTTTCATTATTTTAACCTGTCTGGCCAACCACACCCGGTTCCCGATATTTATTCCGGACTTGGAGATGTTGGTTTGCTTATTGGTATTGGCGTCGTAAATCCTGTGATAGTCACCTAACATAAGTTCTGTGTTCTGTCCAAACATACAATCATTTCCTATTTGCAGTTCCATGTTTGAAAGATTGGCAAAATATATATTGCAGGTGCCGGTTTGGTAGAAATTTTCTCCAATAATAATCTTGTTATTATCTTTCAGACCTTTTATTTGCAGAGAATATATTTTCCTGTTTGACGATTTGATGATAATGTGATTATTATCTCCCGATATCCGGATTTTTGACCTGTTGAAAATAAATCTTTTATTAAATGAAATCGGTTCGTAAATTTCGACAATGGAATTTTTACCTTTGAATCTTATACTCAAACCTTTTATAAAATGGACGATATGCGATTTGCCATTTTTTTTATGGAGTATTATTTTATTATTTTTAAACATTATATCCCCACATCCCGATACAGAAACACTATTTATTATTGCATAATTAAGATTTGTTTTATAAAGTACCCCGGCAAAATATATATTGCAAGCGGGAAAGACTTAAAATCCGAAAAATTATTCCGGAAAGCTGGGAAGATCAGCGGAGATTATTCCTGCCTTAAGGATGTAAGTTCGCAGAATTAAAAAATGGTGAACATTTACTGATAATTTGAAAAAAACTGAGGGGGGTATAGTATTTTGCCTCTATCTCAATGTCAAACGCAGTTGTCCGCCTTCGCCAAG